>NZ_JBHXCQ010000014.1:60537-67636 GCF_042726295.1 Oerskovia sp. NPDC060338 | reverse complement strand
TTTGTACCTGTTCCCCCGGCGCTTGCCGGCCGTTTGGGGGGCGGGGGCGGGGGGGCCCCCTTCGGGCGCACCCCCCCCCCTTTTTTTGAGTAGATGCCCCTGATCCGCGCAGATCAGGGGCATCTACTCACTTCTCGGCAGGAGCGGGGCGTGGCGTCAGGCCGACTCGACGATGTGGCCCCGCTTGATCACGAAGTCGTCGCGCATGTCCTCGAGCTCCTTGCCGCGCGTCTCCGGGATCTTGTAGAAGACGAAGAACAGCGACAGCAGCGCGAAGAACGCATAGAACGCGTACGCAAAGCTCAGGCCGATGTCCGCCAGGACGGGGAACGACGTGGAGATCGCGAAGTTCGCGACCCACTGCGCGGCAGCGGCGACCGCCAGCGCGCTCGCACGGATGCGGTTGGGGAACATCTCGCCCAGCAGCACCCAGACGACCGGCCCCCACGACGCCCCGAAGAACACCACGAACGCGTTGGCCGCGATGAGCGCGACCGTGGCCCAGGCGCCGTCGAGCGAGGCCGTCGACGTGCCGTCGGACGCCGTGGTGAGCGTGGCCTGCGTGAACGCGACGGCCATCAGGCCCAGCGAGACGAACATGCCCGACGAGCCCGCGAGGAGCAGCGCGCGCCGCCCCACCCTGTCGATCAGGAGGATCGCGACGATCGTGACCACGATGTTGGTGACCGACGTGATGACCGAGGTCAGGAGCGCGTCGTCCTCCGAGAACCCGACCGACCGCCACAGCGTCGTCGAGTAGTAGAAGATCACGTTGATGCCCACGAACTGCTGGAAGACCGACAGCAGGATGCCGACCCAGACGATGGGCTTGAGGCCCAGCCGCTTGCCCCGCAGGTCCTTGAGAGAGGCCTTGGTGTCCGACTTGAGGGAGTCCTCGATGTCCGCGATCTTGTGGTCGACGTCCTGGACCCCCGTGAACTCGCGCAGGACCTCGGCGGCCTTCTTGGTCTCGCCCTTGGCGACCAGGTAGCGGGGCGACTCGGGGATCCGCAGCGCGAACAGGCCGTACGCGACGGCCGGGACGGCCGCGGCCATGAACATCCAGCGCCACGCCTCCTGCCCCAGCCACAGGACGTTCGACGCGCCACCCGCGGCCCCGGCCAGCGCCGCGTCCGTGAGGAGCGAGGCGAAGATACCGGTCACGATCGCGAGCTGCTGCAGAGAGCCGAGCCGACCGCGGATGCGCGCCGGGGAGACCTCGGCGATGTACGCGGGGGCGATGACCGACGCGGCGCCGATGCCGAGGCCGCCGATCACGCGCCACAGGATCAGGTCCACGACCGAGAACGCGAGGCCCGAGCCGAACGCCGACACGAAGAACAGCGCCGATGCGATGAGCATGACCTTGATGCGGCCGATCTTGTTCGCGACCGGACCCGCGAACCACGCACCCACCGCGCAGCCGATCAGCGCGGACGAGACGGCGAAGCCCGTGATCGCCGCGTTGAGCTCGAACGTCTCGGACAGGGAGTCGACGGCCCCGTTGATCACCGCCGTGTCGAACCCGAAGAGGAAGCCGCCGAGCGCGGCCGCGAGGCTGATCCCGATGACTCTCTTGTTGAGCCGCTTGGCCTGAGCCTGGGCTTGGGCGTCCCCAGCTGCTCCTGCGTCGTTGCTGGTCATGACGACCCCCTCCGTGTCAGGTTTCCCTTCGACGATAGTGACGAGAGGGCGCGGTCGCGCGGTGAAGCGACCGTGGTGAGGGTCACGCGGACGCGTCGAGGAGCATCCAGGTGACGTGCGTCGTCCTGGGGTCGACGGCGTCGCCCGGGTTCCACACGGCGTCGCACCCCGCCGGGGTCCCCGAGACCGGAGCCCAGTCGAGGCCCGTCGAGGCCACGAGGTGCCGGACGGCTGCCTCGGCGTCGTCGCGCGCGGCCTGCGGCCAGGCGAGCCCGGTCACGACGACCCAGGCGCCCGGGACCTTCCAGTACTCGACGGGCTCGTCGACGTCGACGGGCTCGAGGCCGAGCGCGGCGACGACCGCGCGCGCCCTGGCCGCGGCCTCGTCGGCACCGTCAGCCAGGACATGCGACGTCAGCGTGACATGGCGGCGCCGGAGGCGGTCGCCCGGCCGGGACCGTCCAGCCGTCTCGTGCGCGTACTCCTCGGCGGTGAGCCGCCTCCCGTCGTCCTTCCGGAACCAGCCGGTCGCTACGAGGCGTTCGGCAGCGACGCCGACGAGGTCGGCCTCGCCGTCGAGCTCGACGGCGAAGGCCCAGTGCCCACCCGGCCCAGGACGCGAGACCCCGCGCACCACGCCGGTCTCGGCGATCCCGTCCGTCGCCCCCAGCACACGGACCTCCTGGTCGAACCAGACCGGTGGTGGCTCCTCCGCGATCTCCACGAGGGGAAGGTACCGCAGCACTGCGTCGCCGAGCGTGCAGTTCGGGCTGCCGGCAGCCCTCGCCGAGCGACCCGAACTGCACGCTCGGCGAGCCGACCTACGAACTGGGCCGACGTCGTCGGACCCGGACCACGCTCCGGCGCCACCCCTACGGCTCGGGGTGCAGCGCGTCGTACTTGAGGAAGCGCGGCTGCGTCCGCAGGATCAGCCACACCACGACGATGCAGGCCAGCCCGCCAGCGACCGCGGCCCACGCCTCGCCGAACCAGCTCGCCTGGGCACCGAGGACCACCTCGCCCAGGCGCGGGCCGCCCGCGACGACCACGATGAAGACGCCCTGGAGGCGGCCGCGCATGTCGTCGGGGGTCGCGGTCTGGAGGATCGTCTGGCGGAAGACCGCGCTGACGGCGTCGGACGCCCCGGCGAGAGCGAGGGCGATGCACGCCGCGATCAGGCCGCCCACGAGCACCTGCGGCGGGTTGGTCGACCCGACGAGGAGCAGGACGCCGCCGAACGCCGCGATCGACAGCCCCCACGCCGTGATGGCCCACGCGATCACGAGCCCCTGCCAGCGCACGCGCGAGAGCGCCCCGGAGAACACCCCGGCGAGCACCGCGCCGACCGCGAACGCCGCGCTCAGCACGCCCGTCGTGGTCTCGCCGCCCCCGATGAAGAGCACGCCCACGGCGGGCAGCAGCACGCGCGGGAACGCGAGGATCATCGCGGCGAGGTCGACCAGGAAGGTCGTGCGCACGTTGGGCCGGGTCGCGAGGTAGCGCAGGCCGTCGACGACCGAGCTGATGCCGACGACCTTGCGGCGGGGCGCCGCCGGTTCCCCGGCCTCGTCACCAGCCACGTCGTCAAACGTGCCCCGGTGGGGAGCCCGGTCCAGCTCTGACAACGTGTCCTCGGGAGACAGGACCGGCGGGATCGACGGCAGCCGCCACACGGCCCACAGCGCTGCGGCGAACAGGACCACGTCGATCGAGTACGCGATCCCGTATCCCCACAGTGCCACGAGGAACGCACCGAGGAGCGGACCGACGGTCAGCGCGATGCTCCACGAGATGGTCTGGAGCGCGTTCGCGGCGGGCAGCAGCCGGGGCTCGACGAGTCGCGGGATGATCGCCGAGCGGGCGGGGTTGTTGATCGCGAACGCCGCCGACTGGAGCGCGACGAGCCCGTACAGGACCCCGACCGAGCCGACGTCGAGCCACGCCTGGAGCGCGAGCAGGCCGGTGACGACCCACAGCGCCCACGACGCGAGCAGCGCGACCTTGCGGCGGTCGTAGGCGTCGACGAGCGCGCCCCCGTACAGGCCGAGCGCCACGAGGGGCACGAGCGCGAAGACGCCCAGCACGCCGACCGCGAGGGTCGAGCCGGTGAGCGCGTACACCTGCAGGCCCACGGCGACGACGGTCAGCTGCGAGCCGAGGTTGGAGACACCGAGCCCCCACCACAGCCGACGGAACGGCGGGGAGACGCGGAGCGGGGTCGTGTCGGCAAGGATGCCGTCGAGGCGGGGCACGATCGACGAGGCTACCTCGCACCGGGCGGAAAACCGTCTCCCGAGGCGACCGTCTCAGAACCGCGGTCGACCTCGTGCGGTGCGCGGCGCCGTCGGGCCGTGTGCGCGTCAGGCCGTGAGTGCGGCCCGGACCTCTCCGACGAGCGCGGCCATGGCACGCTCGGCCTCCGCGGCGTCCCCTGCGGCGACCGCGCGGGCGACGGCCTCGTGCTCGTCGAGCGCCTCGGCGACCGGCGCCTGCGGCATGAGGCCCAGGTGGGTGCGCCCGGCGAGGACCTCGCCCACGACCTCGTGCAGCGCGGCGAACATCTCGTTGCCCGAGGACCGCAGGAGCAGCGCGTGCAGGCGGATGTCGAGCACGAGGAACTCCTCGAGGCGCCCGGCCTCGCCCAGCTCGCGCATGCGCGCGGCGAGCTCGACGAGCTCGGTGCGGGCCTCGTGGGTCGCGTGGCGGGCGGCGCCCGCGGCGGCCAGGGGTTCGACGGCGCAGCGCAGCTCGGTCAGCGAGCGCAGCTGTGCGTCGCGGCCGGGGCCGGCGAGACGCCAGCGGATGATCCGGGCGTCGTAGACGTTCCAGTCCTGCTCGGGGAGCACGACGAGGCCGATCCGACGGCCCGAGCGCACCAGGCCGAGCGCCTCGAGCTGACGCATGGTCTCTCGGGTCACGGTGCGGGAGACGCCGAACTCGGCGCCGATCCCGTCCAGTGTCAGTGCGCTCCCCGCAGGGAGGTGACCTGCGGTGATGCGGCGACCGAGGACGTCGGTCACCGAGCTGTGGAGCACCGTCGCGGACATGGGTCGAGCCTACGGCTCTTTCATAGGTCACACCATTGCCTTGCCAAAGGTGATACCAATCGTGCATGCTCGGTGAGCGGCCACAGAGGTCCGCTCACGACGCAGCAGTCGACGGACAGCCAAGGAACCCCCTCATGGACACAGACGTCAGCCTCACCCCGGACAGGGGAGCCAGCCCCTCGTCGGGAGCCGCCCCAGCGCCGGCGGCCGACCACAGCCCCGTGCACCTCGTCATCATGGGTGTCGCCGGCTCGGGCAAGACCACGGTCGCGACCCTGCTCGCGGACCGCACGCACCGGCCGTACGCCGAGGCCGACGAGTTCCACCCCCAGGCCAACATCGACAAGATGAGCGCGGGCACCCCGCTCACCGACGAGGACCGCTGGCCCTGGCTCCGCGCGATGCGCGACTGGCTCGACGTGCAGGCCGCCGAGGGGGACTCGGCCGTCGTCACCTGCTCGGCGCTCAAGCACAGCTACCGCGACCTGCTGCGGACCGCGCACGGGCGTGTCCGGTTCGTGCACCTCACGGGTAGCGCCGAGCTGCTCGAGGAACGCATGACCCATCGCAGCGGGCATTTCATGCCCGCGTCCCTGCTCCCCTCGCAGCTCGCGACCCTCGAACCGCTCGCGGCCGACGAGGACGGGATCACGCTCGACGTCGGCGCACCGCCCGAGGAGCTCGTCGACCGGATCCTCGCATCCACCGCGCTGCCCCGCCCCACGATCCCCCGCGCACCCCGCCACCTGGCCGGCGCACCCACCCACCCCGAGGAGCGATGATGCTCACCCTCGCCTCGCACCCGCTCGCCGCGGGCGCCCTGCGCGCAGCCACCGAGACCCCGACGACGGACGCCGGCACGACCCAGCTAATCCTCGCGGCCGTGCTCGGGATCGCGACGATCATCGTCCTGATCGTGTGGCTCAAGCTCCACCCGTTCCTGTCCCTCATGATCGGCTCGGCGGTCCTCGCGATCGTCGCGGGCATCGACTTCGTGAGCGCGTTCGTGAGCTTCTCGGCGGGGCTCGGGTCGACCGTCGCCGGGGTCGGTGTCCTCATCGCGCTCGGCGCGATCATCGGCAAGATGCTCATCGACTCGGGCGGCGCGGACCAGATCGTCGACACGATCCTGGCGCGCACACCCCTGCAGCGGCTGCCGTGGGCCATGGCGCTCATCGCGTTCGTCGTGGGCATCCCGCTGTTCTTCGAGGTCGGCGTGGTCCTGCTGATCCCCGTGGTCATGATGGTCGCGCGTCGCTCCAAGGTCTCCCCGATCCTCGTCGGCATCCCCGCCCTCGCGGGGCTGTCGGCGCTGCACGGCCTCGTCCCTCCGCACCCCGGGCCGCTGCTCGCGATCGACGCGCTGGGCGCGAACCTGGGCCTGACGCTCGGGCTCGGTCTGCTCGTGGCCGTGCCGACCGTCATCGTCGCGGGGCCGCTGCTCGCCAAGCCGCTCGCGGTGTGGGTCAAGCTGCCTCCGCCCGCGACCGTCCTGGGCGTGTCCGAGCGGGACGAGGACGCGCCGCGTCCGAGCTTCGCGGTCGCGGTCACCGTGGTCCTGCTGCCCGTGATCCTCATGCTGGCCCGGACCGTCGTCGAGATGACCGGGACCATCGAGTCCCCCGTCGGCAAGGGGCTCGAGTTCATCGGGACGCCGCTCGTCGCGCTGCTCATCACGGCGCTCGTGTCGCTCGTGGCCTTCGGCAGCGCGATGGGGCGCACGCGCGACGAGATCAGCACACTGGTCGACAAGTCCTTCGCCCCGATCGCGGGCATCCTGCTGATCGTGGGCGCGGGCGGCGGCTTCAAGCAGACGCTCGTCGACTCGGGAGTGGGCGACGTCATCGCGAGCGGGATCTCCGACGCGAACCTCTCGCCGCTCCTCGCGGGATGGCTGGTCGCGGCACTGATCCGCGTCGCCACGGGCTCCGCGACGGTCGCGACCATCACGGCGGCCGGGATCATGGCTCCGCTCGCTGCGGGACTCTCCCCCACGCACGCGGCGCTGCTGGTGCTCGCGATCGGCGCCGGCTCGGTGTTCCTGTCCCACGTCAACGACGCGGGGTTCTGGCTCATCAAGGAGTACTTCGGCATGACCGTGGGCCAGACGTTCAAGACGTGGTCCGTCATGGAGTGCGTGCTGTCGGTCGTGGCGCTGGTCGTGATCCTGCTGCTGGGGCTGGTCGTCTAGCGCACTTCCCTGCCCGACGGCGGCCGGCCGGTCCGCCGTCCGGGCGCCGCGGCGTCGGGGGTGCCGCGACATGTGGCTCGGCCTCGCGTGGCGGGTGGCGGGTGGCGGGGGCCCGGCAACCCGGCAACCCGGCAACCCGGCAACCCGGCAACCCGGCAACCCGGCAACCCGGCAACCCGGCAACCCGGCAACCCGGCAACCCGGCAACCCGGCAACC
>NZ_JBHXCQ010000014.1:0-60441 GCF_042726295.1 Oerskovia sp. NPDC060338 | reverse complement strand
TACCCGGACCAGCATGTGTTTTCTGTGGAGCCACCACAATTGTGGTGGCTCCACAGAAAACACTCCCCGGTCCCCCACCCGGCAGAAGAGACCGAGTCAGGGTCGGGCAGGCGCGCTCGAGGCCGGGCCGTCCGACGGATCGGACGGCCCGGCCCTTCGGTTCACCCGAGCGTCAGCGCGCCGGGATCACCTCAGTCCGCGGAGCGGACCCCGGCTCCACGCGCCGGCACGCGTCGACGCACCAGGAGGCGGACCGCCTGGCCGAGGAGGACGAGGATGCCGGCGAACACCAGCAGCCCGTAGTCCCCACCGGTCGTCGCGAGCGATCCAGGCATCGCCGCCGTGACCGAGGCCGCGGCGACCGTTCCGGATCCCGTCACGACCTGACGGCTCACCGTCTGGACCGTGTCCGTCGAACCGGCAGGGTCGGTTGTGGTGGTGGGCGTGGTCGGGTCGACAGGGCCCGTCGGGTCGACAGGGCCGGTCGGGTCCGTCGGGTCCGTCGGGTCGACAGGGCCGGTCGGGTCCGTCGGGTCGACGTCTGCCGCAGCGGGGCACCCGACCGTGGCGTTGCCCAGGAGGCCGACGCCGAGGCAGGACACGTCCACCGGGACGGTGATCGGCAGGCTCACGCTGACATCGGGCAGCGCCCCCAGCAGACCGTCACCCCCGAGGAGCCCGTCCTCACCGACGACCCCGCCCAGCAGGCCACCGTCGGCACCTCCGCCCACGACGCCGGTGAGCAGTCCGCTGCCGTCGCCGCCGAGCAGCTCGGCCACGAGCCCGTCCTCACCGAGAAGTCCCCCGAGCAGGCCGTCGCTGGCCAACCCGCCGAGCAGGCCGTCCTGGATCCCCGTGACGCCTCCGGCGCCAGTAGCCGTGCCGGCACCAGCACCAGCACCAGCACCGACCGTCCCGTCCCCGAGAACCCCCGCCGCGACGTCGGTCACGGTGACCGGGACGGTCACGGGAACGTCGACCGAGATGCCGTCCGCAGGCAGGCCTTCAGCGGGGGCTGGCGCGGACGACGGGACCGGGGTGGACGACGAGACGGTCGCATCCCCCAGGACCCCTGCGGCGATGCCCGAGACGTTCACCGGGATCGTGACCGGCACGTCGATGTCGATGTCCGCAGGGTCGGTGACCGCCCCAGGTGCCGGCACCGGAACGGGCGCCGGGGCCGGAGCGGGTGCCGGGGCCGGAGCGGGCGAGCTCACCGCAGCGTCCCCCAGGACGCCCACGGCGACGGACGAGACGTCCGCCGGGATCGTGACGGGCACGTCGATGTCGACGTCCGCGGGGTCGATCACCGACCCAGGCGCCTGTGCCGGTGCCGGTGCGGGAGCCGGGGCCGGAACGGGAGCAGGTGCCGGAGCAGGAGCGGGGGCCGGGGCCGGGGCCGGGGCCGGCGAGCTCACCGCAGCGTCCCCGAGGACGCCCACGGCGACGGACGAGACGTTGACCGGCACGTTCACCGGGACGTCGACCGTGACGTCGGGAAGGACCCCGACGACCTGGCTGAGCGGGACGTCGACCCCGAGGTCGAGTCCGAGGTTGCCGAGGAGGTCGCCCTCGGAGGCCTGGGCCGAGACGGCCCCGACGGCCAGCAGGCCGCCTGTGACGAGCGCTGTCTGCAGCGCACGACGAACGTAGGTGTGCATGATCGTTTCTCCTTGCATGACGTGGACGGCGCGCCGCGAAGGGGCTGCGCCGGATGGCTCGTGCCGCGCACACGGGCGCGACGTGGCCAGGTCATGCAGGGGAGACGGGGACCTCGAAGAACGTGGAGGTATGGGCCGCTCGCGCCTCGGCGTCGGGCAGGGCCCAGAGCGCCGAGGGCGCGAAGAACGGGGAGGCAGCCCCCAGGGCCGAGTCACCACCGGAGCCACCACGAGGCGACACGGTGCTGGAACCGCCCGACGGGGCAGCGGACTCGACGCCTCCGGGCGCGGACAGAGGGCTCCCCAGGGGTTGGCGGACCGGGCTGGTCAGCACGGCCGAGGAGGTGTCCGAGGCCGACGCGAGCGAGCCGAGCGGCGCCTCGTCACCGAGCCGGCTGGGCGCCGTGGCCGCGAGCGCTTCCGCCCCGAGCACCGGTGACGCCACGTCAGGGACCGTCGCTCCCCCGTCCGGTCCGGGTACCACGTCAGGAGCCGGGCGAGGTGCCCCGTCCGGAACGGCACCGACGTCGTCGACCCCCTTCCCGGGAGCTGTCCCGCCGGGGGCCTCCTCGTCGCCCCCGCCCGGAACCGTCCCGGGACCCGTCCCCGGAAGGATCGGGTCCACGACCGGAGCCAGAGGATCCAGCACCGACCCGAGGACCGGGTCGAGCACGTCGACCACGGGGGCCAGCGGGTCGAGCACCGGGGTCAGGACGGGAGCGAGCGGCTCGACGATCGGCGTGACCACCGGGGCCAGCGAGTCGGCGACCGGTGCGGTCACCGGGGCAACCGTGTCGAGCACGGGCGTGACCACCGGGGCGACGGCATCCACCACGGGCTTCGCGACCGGTGCCACGACCTGGGCGACGCCTCCTGTGACGGGGGCGACGACGTCGGTCACGGGTTTGACCACAGGAGCCACCGGGGCGGCGACCGCCTCGACGACCGGCGCGACCGGCTTCGCCACAGGAGCCACGACCTGCTGCACGACCGGGTCGAGCACGGGCTTGACGACGTCCTGCACGACGGGGGTGACGATCGGCTCGACGACCTGCTGGACCGTGCCCGTCACGGGGGCGAGGAGCCCACCGAGGCCGAGCGGGTCGTCGGCCGCAGCGGCCGAGCCCGCGGTCCCGATCGCCACGAGCGTCCCGACCCCGGCGCCGACGCCGGCAACCAGTCCGCGCACGAGCCAGCGCCGTGCGCGAGAGCGCACGGGGAGAGCTGCGGCAGACCTGGGCATCGGCATCCTCGTCGTGGAACGGTCGTACGAGTTCTCACCGTAGGAGAGGCCGCGGCACTCCGCACGCCGACCGCCGGCTCTTCACCCGAGCACCCCGAGCACCCCGACTACCCGACCGTGGTCCCGAAGGCCAGCCCCAGCGCGTACGTCGCGGCGGCCGCGCCGAACCCGATCGCGATCTGGCGCAGCGCACGCTTGACCGGCGACGCGCCCGACAGCAGCCCGACCGTGGCTCCCGTGCCGAGCAGCGCCAACCCCACGAGGGCGCTCCCGACGAGCACCGCGACCCCACCCTCGAGGCCGAACAGGTACGGCAGCACCGGGATGAGCGCGCCCGACGCGAAGAAGAGGAACGACGACACGGCCGCCCCCATCGCCGAGCCGTGCGTCTCGAACTCGTCGACCTCGGCGGCAGGCGCGATCACGGTCGCCGCGGTGTACGTCGACAGCACCTCGCCCGCGTGCTTCTCGGCCTCGTCGGGCGTCAGGCCACGGGCCCGGTAGACGAGTGCGAGCTCGTTGGCGTCGACGTCGAGGTGCGGCAGCGCGGCCGAGGCCAGCGGGCTGGGCGTCGACGCGTCGAGCAGCTCGCGCTGCGAACGCACCGACACGTACTCGCCCGCACCCATCGACAGCGCGCCGGCGAGCAGCCCCGCGAGGCCCGTGAGCAGCACGGTCTCGTTCGACGCGCCCGACGCCCCGATCCCCAGGATCAGCGCGAGGTTGGACACCAGTCCGTCGTTCGCGCCGAACACCGCGGCGCGGAACGTCCCCGACATGCGCATGCGCCCGCGCGTCGCGAGCCCTCGCACGACCTCCTCGTGGATGCGTTCGTCGGCCGCCATCGCGGCGGTCGCGTCGACGTCCGACTCGTACGTCGAGCGGGCCTCGGCCCGCTGCGCGAGAGCCAGCACGAACACCCCGCCGAACCGGCGCGCGAACAGCCCGAGCGACCGGGTGCGCCAGTCGCCGCGCAGGGGCTTGCCCACGTCGTCGCCGAGCAGCGCGAGCCAGTGGTCCTCGTGGCGCTTCTCGGCGTCCGCGAGCGCGAGCAGGATCTCCTTCTCCTCGCCCGTGCGGCGGGACGCGAGGTCGCGGTAGGACGCGGCCTCGGCGCGCTCGTCGGCCAGGTACTGGCGCCAGCGACGGATCTCCTGAGGGGTCCGACGGCGGGCCTCGCCGGCGTGCGCGGGCACGCCGGAGGTCGGGGCAGCGGGGGGAGTCATGCGTTCATCATGGCAAGAAAAGGGCCTCCGTGGGTTTCGGGATCCCCAACTTTTCCGCACGGTTCTGCGGTTCGCGGGAGTTCCGACAGCCGCTGCGGGGGCGACCCGTGGTTGGATCGGAACATGTCCGAGAACACCGAACGCACCCGTCCTGAGGTCGACGCCCCCGAGGGCCCGGCCCCCACCGAGCTCGAGGTCGTCGACCTGATCGTCGGCGACGGCGCCGAGGCGCAGCCCGGCTCGACCGTCAACGTCCACTACCTGGGCGTCGAGTACGACTCCGGCGAGGAGTTCGACTCGTCCTGGAGCCGTGGCCAGTCCATCAACTTCCCGCTCCGCAGCCTCATCGCGGGCTGGCAGCAGGGCATCCCGGGGATGAAGGTCGGCGGGCGCCGCAAGCTCGTCTGCCCCCCGGAGCTCGCGTACGGCCCGGCAGGCGGTGGCCACCGCCTGTCCGGCAAGACGCTCGTCTTCGTGATCGACCTGCTCGGCGTCAGCTGACCACGGCCTGATCACACGTCGCCCTCGCTCCCCCGGTCACCGGTGGGGGCGGGGGCGCCGTGCTGTCCGCGCCTCGTGCGGCCACCGCGGTCGCGGCTCGTCCGAGGCGTCCGTCACCCCGGTCCCGGTGTCACCCGGGTGCCCGACGACGGAGCGCGCCGAACGCGCACGGGTGCGCTCCGCCGTCGGGCACGCACCAGGCAGACGGCGGTCCCGGCGCCCCCGAAAGTCGGGGACAATGGGCGCGACGGACTTCCGACTCCGATGAGCGAGGACGCACAAGTGATCACTGTCAGCACCGACGGCTCGTGCCTGGTCAACCCGGGTGGAGCGATCGGTTGGGCGTGGATCAACCACGACGGAACCTTCGACTCCGGTGGCGCAGCCAGCGGGACGAACCAGGTCGCAGAGCTCCAGGCTCTGCTGGAAGCGGTGCGCGCACACCCCGGCACCGAACCGCTCCTCATCGAGTCCGACTCCCAGTACGCCATCAAGTGCGCGTCGGAGTGGCTCGAGGGCTGGAAGCGCAAGGGGTGGCGGACGGCCGGCGGCAGCCCCGTGAAGAACCTCGAGCTCGTGCAGGGCATCGAGGCCGCGATCCAGGCCCGCCCCGGGCCGGTGCGCTTCCGGTGGGTGCGCGGGCACGTCGGCAACCACTTCAACGAGCGGGCCGACCAGCTCGCGGGTCTCGCGGCGCAGGACTGGGCCGCCGGGCGCGGCGAGGAGCGGGCCACGCTCGCCGGCACGGACGACCTCGCGGTCGCACCCGCCAAGCGGCCCGCCGCTGCGGGCCGTCCGGCCGCCAAGGTCGGGGCCACGGCCGCGAGCCGGGCCGCCGCAGAGGCCTGGACCGAGTCGACGCTCTTCGACTGACCTCGCGAGCTGCCGAGGAACGGGCTGATCGTCGAGTACTGGATGCAGATCGACAGGGCAGGCCTGACGGCACAGCTCGTCGGCTGACGTCGGGTGCCGAGCACGAGGTTGCGTTCGTTCTGGGGTCGTCCGCGACCGCAACCTCGTGCTCGGCAGCCCGTCCTGCGACACTGGGACGATGACCGCGTCTCCGCTCTCCGCACCGGCGCTCCCCGGGGCACGGGCGGTCGACGGCTCCCCCGACCCGCTCCCCCTCGCCCTGCACTCCGAGCGCCCGCTCGACCTGCGGTCGACCCTCGCGAAGCTCTCCCGCGGCCCCTACGACCCCACGTTCCGCCTGGTGCCGAGCGGCCCGCAGGCCGGTCTCTGGCGCACGAGCCTCTTCCCGACCGGACCCGTGACCTACCGCCTGGTGCAGGCGGGGGTGCGTGACGTCGTCGGGCAGGTGTGGGGGCCCGGTTCCGGTGAGCTCGCGGCGTCGCTCCCGTCGCTCCTCGGGGAGCCCGACGACGCAGCCTCCTTCGCGCCTCCCGCCCGCCTCGCGGACGCGCACCGCCGGCACCCCGGGCTGCGCGTCCCCCGCACCGGGCGGGTGCTCGAGGCCCTGGTGCCCGCGGTCCTCGAGCAGAAGGTGCAGACCGTGACCGCGCACCACGCGTGGCGCCGGCTGGTCACGCGGTTCGGGACGCCCGCGCCAGGGCCCGCCCCCGACGGGATGCGTGTGGTCCCCGACCCCCGGACCTGGGCCACGATCCCCACGTGGGAGTGGCACCAGGCCGGCGTCGACCCGCGGCGGGCACGGACCGTGGTCGAGTGCGCGCGCGTCGCGCGCCGGCTCGAGGAGTGCGCCGCGATGGAGCCCGCTGCCGCGCAGGCGCGGTTGCAGCTCGTGCCCGGGGTCGGGGTGTGGACGGCCGCCGAGGTCGCGCAGCGGGCGCTCGGCGACGCGGACGCGGTGTCGGTCGGGGACTTCCACCTGGCCAAGGCCGTCGGGTGGGCGCTGACCGGCGAACGGACCGACGACGCCGGGATGCTGCGGCTGCTCGCCCCCTTCGCACCGCACCGGTACCGCGTCGTGCGGCTGCTCGAGGTGTCGGGGCTGGGGCACGCGCCGCGGCGAGGGCCGAGGCTGTCGATCCAGGACCACCGGGGGAACTGAGCACGAGGTTCCGTGCGGTCGAGCACGAGGTTGCGGTCGCTATGGCCGTCATTGCGACCGCAACCTCGTGCTCGGCACCTCTCCTCGGCAGCGGCACCGGCACCCGCCCCCAGTCCGGCCGCTCCCCGACACCTCCCGGCCGGGAGATGACACAGTGTTGTGAACGATCCCACGGCTTTCGCTGCGCCCCACCACCCGACGCTCCCAGCCGATGAGGTTAGCCTTACCTCTAGCACCATCTTTCCCCGCGCAGCATCGACCGAGGAGCATCATGTCTCGCACCATCTCTCGACGGCTCCGGCCCGCGGCACTGGTCGCCGCGACCGTCGCCACCGCCTTCGCGCTCGGCGCCTGCTCGGGCGGGTCGACCGACGCCGCCTCGACGCCCGCCACCGACGCCGCCGCGTCCGAGGGTGCCTTCCCCGTCACGATCGACAGCGCGCTCGGCGAGGCCGTCATCGAGTCCAAGCCCGAGCGCGTCGTGACGTGGGGCTGGTCGACGCAGGACGCCGTCCTGGCACTGGGCGTCGTGCCCGTCGCCATGCCCGCCTACAAGTACGGCGGCAACGAGGACGGCGTGCTCCCCTGGGTCGCCGAGAAGCTCGACGAGATGGGCGCCGAGACGCCGACCCTGCTCTCGGGCGGCGACACGAGCGAGGTGCCGTTCGAGGAGGTCGTCGCGGCCGAGCCCGACGTCATCCTGGCCCCCTACTCGGGCATCACGCAGGAGGAGTTCGACAAGCTCTCCAAGATCGCGCCCGTCGTCGCCTACCCGGACCAGCCGTGGGCGCTGTCCTGGCAGGACCAGCTCGACATCGTCGGTGACGCCCTGGGCCTGTCCGACGAGGCCGACGCGCTGATCGAGGAGACGAACGCCGGCATCGCGGCCCAGGCCGCCGAGTTCCCGGTCATCGAGGGCAAGTCGTTCCTGTACGCGGCGGCCAACACGGCCGACCAGCTCAACGTCTACCGCGCCGAGGACCCGCGCGTGCAGGTCGTCGAGGACCTGGGCATGACGCTCTCCCCGAGCGTCGAGGAGCTCGACGCCGACCCGACCGCCGGCACCTTCTGGTACCCGCTGAGCTACGAGAACGTCTCCAAGATCGACGCCGACGTCCTCATCATGTACTTCGCGACGCAGGCCGACGTCGACACGTTCGTGGCCGACCCGGTCATCGCCGCGATGCCCACCGTGGCCGAGGGCCGCTTCGCCCCGATCGTCGGCGAGTCGTTCGTCATGGCGTCGAGCGCCCCCACCGCGCTCTCGATCCCGTGGATGCTCGACCAGTACGTGCCGCAGCTCGCGGCCGCCGCCGAGAAGGTGTCGTAGTCTCGCACCACCCATGAGCACGACCCACAGCACAGACGCCGGCACGGGCCGGGCGACCTCTCGTCGCCCGGCCCGTCGTCGGCGTCTCGTCATCGGACTCGCCACCTTGCTCGTCGCGCTGGTCGCGGTGTGCGCGCTGAGCCTCGCGGTCGGGGCCAACGCGCTGCCCCTGAGCGTCGTCGTGGACGCCCTCACGAGCTACGACCCGACCAACCCCGACCACCTCGTGGTGGTCGAGAAGCGCGTGCCCCGCACGCTCGTGGGCCTGGTCGCGGGGGCTGCGCTCGGCGCCGCGGGCACCCTGATGCAGGGCCTGACGCGCAACCCGCTCGCCGACCCGGGCCTGCTCGGCATCAGCGCGGGGGCCTCGCTCTTCGTGGTCGGCGCGATCTCGTTCTTCGGCGTCTCGCAGGTCGGCGGCTACGTGTGGTTCGCGTTCGCCGGCGCGGCGGTCGCGGCGGCCGTGGTCTACGGCGTCGCGAGCGTCGGGCGCGAGGGTGCGACACCCGTCAAGCTCGCGCTCGCCGGAGCGGCCGTGACGGCGGCGCTGACGTCGGTCGTGACCGCGGTCCTCCTGGTCGACCGCGCGGCGCTCGACCTCATGCGCTTCTGGCAGGTCGGCTCGCTCGCGGCCCGCGGCTCGACCGTCGTGTGGCAGGTGCTGCCGTTCGTCGTCGTGGGCCTCGTCATGGCCCTCGCGCTCGGGCGATCGCTCAACGGCCTGGCCCTGGGCGACGACGTCGCGCGCGGTCTCGGCCAGGACGTGAACCGCACGCGCGTGGTCGCGGGCATCGCGATCGTCCTGCTGTGCGGGGCCGCGACCGCGGCCGTCGGCCCCGTGGCGTTCGTGGGGCTCGTCGTCCCGCACGTGGCGCGCTACGTCGTCGGCCTGGACTACCGGTGGGTGCTGCCCTACGCGGCCGTCGCGGCGCCCGTGCTGCTCATCGGGTGCGACGTGATCGGCCGCGTCGTGGCCCGGCCGGGCGAGCTCCAGGTCGGTGTGGTCACGGCCGTCGTGGGGGCTCCCCTGTTCATCGCGCTGGTCCGGCGCGGGAAGACGGTGTCGCTGTGAGCGCCCCGGTCACCGTGCCGCACGGCGTGCCCGACGGCGCCGATCACCAGGGCGTCGACGTCGCCCGGGCCTCGCGTCACCGCGGGCGGGTGCGCGAGACGCGCCTGGTCACCGGCCTGTCGGTCGCGCTCGTGGCGCTCGCGGCGGTCGGGCTGACGCTGGGTGACGCGGCCGTCCCGCTGTCCGGCATCCTCGACACGGTCCTGGGCCGTGCCGACGTCCTCACGCAGTTCGTGGTCGTCGAGCTGCGTCTGCCCCGCCTCCTCACGGCGCTGGTCGTGGGGGCCGCGCTCGGGCTGTCGGGCGCGCTGTTCCAGTCGATCGTGCGCAACCCGCTCGCGAGCCCTGACATCATCGGGATCACGCAGAGCGCGAGCGCTGCGGGCGTCCTGGGCGTCGTGGTCCTGGGGATCAGCGGGCTCGCGCTCACGGGGCTCGTGCTCGCCGGGTCGCTCGTCGCGGCCGTCGCGATCTACCTGCTTGCGTGGCGCGGCGGCGTGGCCGGGTACCGGCTCGTCCTGATCGGGATCGGCGTCGCGGCCCTGTGCATGAGCGTGGTCTCGTGGGTCCTCACGACGAGCGACGTGCGCGACGCGCAGGCCGCGCTCGTGTGGATCACGGGCTCGCTCGCGCGCTCCGACTGGTCGACGCTCAACCCCCTGCTGATCTGCTTCGCGGTGCTCGTGCCGCTCACGGCCATCCTGGCCCCGCGGCTGCGCTCGCTCGAGCTGGGCGACGACGCCGCGGCGGCGCTCGGGATCCGGGTCGAGCGCTCCCGGCTCCTGCTGATCCTCGTGGCCGTGGGGCTCGCGGGCTCGGCCGTCGCGGTCGTGGGCCCCGTCGCGTTCGTCGCGCTCGTCGCGGCCCCCATCGCCCGCCGCACCCTGGGCGACGGCCGGCTCGCGCTCGTGCCCGCGGCGCTCGTGGGGGCCCTGCTGGTGCTGGGCTCCGACCTCGTCGCACAGTTCGCGATCCCCGACGTGACGCTGCCCGTGGGCGTCGTCACGGGGATCGTCGGCGCCCCCTACCTGCTGTGGCTGCTCGTGCGCACCAACCGTTCCGGACGCGGAGGCTGAGAATGACCGACCACCCCGAGACCACCGGGGGCGCGCCCGGGGCGAGCGACGCCGTCGGGCACCGTGCCGACGCGCGGACCGCCGGGACGCACACGCTCGCAGCCGACCACGTGTCGCTCGCGTACGACGAGCGACGCGTCGTCGAGGACCTGAGCCTCACGGTCGCAGCCGGGAAGATCACGTCGATCGTCGGCTCCAACGGGTGCGGCAAGTCGACGCTGCTCCGCGGCCTCGCACGCCTGCTCAAGCCTGTGGGCGGGGCCGTCCTGCTCGACGGCGAGGACATCCGCACGCTGCCCACCAAGCAGGTCGCGACCACGCTGGGCCTGCTGCCGCAGAGCCCCGTGGCCCCCGACGGCATCACGGTCGCCGACCTCGTGGGCCGCGGCCGCTACCCCCACCAGGGCTGGTTCCGGCGCTGGACCGCGGGCGACGACGAGGCCGTGGCCGACGCGCTCGCCTCGACCGGCACGCTCGACCTGGCCGAGCGGTCCGTCGACGAGCTCTCGGGCGGGCAGCGGCAGCGCGTGTGGATCGCGATGGCGCTCGCGCAGCGCACCGACCTGCTGCTGCTCGACGAGCCGACGACGTTCCTCGACATCGCGCACCAGATCGATGTGCTGGACCTGCTCGTGGACCTCAACGAGTCGCGTGGGACCACTGTGGTCATGGTGCTGCACGACCTCGACATGGCGTGCCGCTACTCCGACCGCCTGGTCGCGATGCGCGACGGCCGCGTCCACGCCGAGGGCGCGCCGGGCGACGTCGTCGACGCCCGGATGGTGCGCGAGGTGTTCGGCCTGGACTCGCTCGTCGTGCCCGACCCGATCACGGGGACGCCGACCCTCGTGCCGATGGGGCGCCACCACCGGGGCTGAACCTGCGTCCCGTCGACGGCCGTGCCGAGAACGTCGACGGCCCTGCCGAGAACGGGGTTGCGGTCGATCTGAGCCTCAGGACGACCACAACCCCGTTCTCGAGCGCACGGAACCTCGTGCTCGGCGGGCGGGGGTCACTCCGGGAGAGCGCACACCCCGTCGACGCACACCGCGGCGTCGTCGTTGCCGATCATCGTGAACGGCGCGGCGGCCTCGGCGGCCGAGACCGTCATGAGGGTCGTGCGACGCGGGTTCGCGATCGAGTGGAAAGGGCTGTCCTGGATGGTGTCAGTCATGGGATCTCCTGAAGTCACGTGCTGCGATGCTCGTGGCGGGTGGGCGGGCATCGTCTCGAGGGGAGGACGGATGCACTGCCACCGAGGACCAGCGACGCTGCGGGTTTCCCGACAGTCTGGCTGATACTCGGTCGCATTTGCTACCGCTCCTCCTGTGATCTCGGTCGCATTCCACGTGGTAGGTGGGTGCGTCCCGAGGAGGACGGAGCGGACGATCAGGCCACGGACTCCGCGGCGTCCGCGACGACCTGGTCGAGGACCTGCGTGAAGACGGCCGGGTCCTGCGCGCCCGAGACCCCGTACTTTCCGTTGAACACGAAGAACGGGACGCCGCTGATGCCGTAGGCGCGAGCCTGCGCGATGTCCTGCTCGACGGCGTCCTCGAAGTCACCGTTCTCGAGAGCCGCGCGGACCTCGTCGGCGTCCAGGCCGACCTCTGCGGCGAGCTCCGCCAGGTCGTCGACACGACCGACGTGGCGACCCTGCTCGAAGTACGCCTTGAGGAGGCGCTCCTTCATCTCGACCTGCTTGCCGCGGGACTTCGCGAAGTGCAGCAGCTCGTGCGCCTTGAGGGTCTTGGTGTGCTGGAGAGCGTCGAAGTCGTACGCGAGGCCCTCCGCCGCAGCGACGGCCGTCATCTGCCCGAGCATCTGCTCGACCTGGCCCGCGGGCATGCCCTTGTGCTTGGCCAGGAAGTCGACCTCGGTGCCCTCGAAGTCGACCGGGGTGTCCGGTGCGAGCTCGAACGAGTGGTACTCGATCTCCACCTCGGGGGCGTCGTCGCGGCCCGAGAACCCGGCCAGCGCCGTCTCGAAGCGGCGCTTGCCGACGTAGCACCAGGGGCACGCCACGTCGGACCAGATGTCGACCTTCACCTTTTCGCTCATGACCGGTTTCAACGACCGGGACGTCCTGGGGATTCCCTGGGACGGTGTGATCCTGCCGACGGACGCCTCGGCGCAGTCCGAGCCGGTCGGCGTCGGCGGTGCCCGGGCAGCCGGGCAGCCGGGCAGCAAGCCGACCGGCTCAGCCCGCGTGCCGCGCCCGGTAGAGGTCCTGCAGCACCATGATCTCGGCGCCGTGGTGGATGAGCTCGCGGTTCATGTGGAGCACGAGGTGGCCGAACGGCGCCTGCGCGTCGATCTCGGTCGCCTGGCCGAGCCCGACCGTGAAGACCTGGTCCTCGGGGAGCGAGTCGACGCCGTCGCGCCACAGGTCCACCCAGCGCGTCAGGCCCGTGATCGCGGGATCCACCTCGCCCGAGAATGCGACGGCGTCCCGCCGGGCGATCCGGTCACCGAACGTCCACTCCCACCGCTCGAAGAACGCCTCGGTGAGGTGCGCGACGAGCCAGGCGATGGTCCGCGGCTGGGGCGAGTCGGAGCCCTCGGGCCACTCCATGACCCACTCACCGACCCCGAGAGTGCGGGGCGTGCGCTCGTCGCCGCGCCGCACGACGCGCAGCGCGTCGGGCCCGGGCTCCCACTCGAACTCCTCCTGCTCGAGGGTCACGAGCCGTCCCAGGACCTCGAGCCACGAGAAGCCGAGCTGGCCGCGCACCATGGCGAGCGGGGTCGGGACGGTCAGCACGGACCAGTCGAAGGCGGGGCTGCCGTAGGTCGCGTCGTCGCTCATGCGTGGCTCCTGGGTGCGGGGTCGGGGTTCGCTCGTGCCCGACGGCGCCGCGCGCCCCGGGCGTCCTGCTCTCCTCCGCGATCATCCCCCGGGGCCCGGGTGGTCCGCCTGCGGGGGGCCGCTCAGCGTCGCGATCGCAGCTCGTCGTGGAGCGCGCGGGCGGCGAACCCGAGGGCCTGCTCGGCCGCCGGCTGGATCCGTGCGGGCACGGTGGACTCGCTCAGCACGGCGATCGCGAACGTCGAGCCGTCGTGGTGCTCGACGACCCCGACCTCGTGCCGCAGGTGCAGGAACGTCCCGGTCTTCGACGACCAGGTCGACGCATCGCTCTCCAGGTCCGGTGCGAGCCGGTTCCGCAAGACGTTCCTGGCCAGGAGCGCACGGGTCCTCTCGACCGTCGCCCGGTCGAGCCGCTGTCCGGTCCACACCTCCCGCAGCAGCCGGACGAGCCCCCGGGCCGTGCCCGCGTTCGCCTGCGTGACGTCGAGCTGCGGGACGAGGTGCCCCCGTCCCTCGGTCGTCGAACGGATGGCCAGGGAGAGCGCGAGATGCAGCTCGTCCGGGCCGAGGCGGCTCGCGAGGGTGCGGTGGAGCTCGTGGATGGGGTGCCGCAGCGTCACGTCCGTGATCCCGAGCGCGCGCAGCGTGGCGTTGACCTCGCCCGGTGGGCACAGCGCGAACAGAGCATCGGCCGCGGTGTCGTCGCTCAGGCAGGTCGCGAGGTACAGCAGGTCCTCGACGGCAACGCTCGCGGGATGGGCGAACTGCGAGAGCCCGGTCGGCCCCGGCGTCCGCTCGGAGCTGCCGAGCGTGACCACCGCCGACAGGTCGACCGTCCCCGCCGCTGCCCGCTCGAGGACCGCGACCAGGAGGGGGAGCTTGACGACCGAGGCGAGCGGGTAGGGCACGTCCGGCTCGATTGCGAGCTCCCTGCCCGTCCCGAGATCCTGCACGAGGACCGAGGCCCGGAGGCCCGCTGCGTCGAGCACCCGGACGGCCTCCCCGACCACCGACCCGTCACCCACGGACGCGCTCCAGCCCGGTCTGCGTCGCACTGTCGCTCGCGTCGTCGGCCCCGAGCACGGTCACGACGGCAGACGAGCAGAGTGCGACGAACCGCGCCGCGAGGCTCTCGTCGGCCGCGCCGACGGCGTACGCCCGCACGAGCTGCTGGTCGCCGAGGGGACGCCACCGCAGCTCGTAGGTCGAGGCCTCGGGCCGTGTGCAGAGGACCAGGTCGTCGGACACGAGGATCTCGGACAGCGCTCGCACGGTCGACTCCGCGACGCGGACCTGGACGGGAGCGAGCCCCGCCTCGTCCCGGACCCGCTCCATCCGGTCGCGGACGTGGGGCACGTCGTCCTCGGGCTGGAGCCAGAGCCGGCGCAGCGCTCCGGTCGGCCGTCGGCGCGAGGGGCGCAGCTCGGACAGGTGGAACGTCCCCGTCGCGTCGTCGTCCGGGTGGGAGCCGACCCCGAGCCGTGCGGTCCAGCGCGCCCGGTCCGAGGGGACGTTCTCGAGGAAGAGCGAGGTACGCCCGGAACGGAAAGCCTCGGCGCGTTCGGCCGGGTTCCCCGCGACGGGGGCCAGCGGGAGCCGCCCGGCAGCACCGGCCGCGCACAGCTCTGCCAGCACGAGCGCTGGTACCGAGGGAGGGACGCCCACGCTCAGCGGGCGCGCACGAGAGCGTCTGGCGTCGTCGACCAGGTCGGCGGACGCACCGACGAGGCGGGCGGCGCTGGGCAGGACCCCGCGGCCGAGCGCGGTGAGTGCGACCCGCCGCGACGTCCGGTCGAACAGCAGCCCGCCCAGATGGGCCTCGAGGGCACCGATGCGTCGGCTCGCCACGGACTGGCTGATGCCCGCGGCCAGGGCGCCGGCCGTGAAGCTCTCCCGGTCGGCGACGGCGACGAACGCCTCGCACGCTGCCAGGACATCGAGTGATCGACCCATGGATGCCACTCTTGCATCGATGGGGGCATTTCGTGCTTTGTCTGCATCGATCGCCGCTCCGAGACTCGTGGCATGACTCCTCGAGACACGACCGCCCCACCGGTCTCCCGCCGATCCGTCCTCACCCTGCTCGCCGCTGCGGGGCTCACGGCCGCCTGCTCTCCGCACGGCGCGGACCCGGCGGTCGCCTCCCCGACCTCCGGATCACCGTCGACCGCCGGACGACCCGGGCTCGACGAGGCCCTGCGCGACCTCGAACGGTCGCGGTCGCTCACGGTCGGGGTGAGCGTGCGTGGCGGCGGCCGGGCGGACTACGGCTACCGCGCGGCCGAGCGCTTCCCGATGTGCTCGCTGTTCAAGCCGATCGCCGTGGGGGCGCTGCTCGCGGACAGGGCCTACGACGACGCGTACTGGTCGCACGAGATCGCTTTCGGCCCGGAGGACCTCGTCGAGAACTCCCCCGTGACGTCCGCGACGACGACGTGGCGCATGACCCCCGCGCAGCTCGCCGACGCCGCGCTCCGCTTCAGCGACAACACCGCGGGCAACCTCGTGCTGCGGGAGATCGGCGGCCCGACGGCCGTCACGAGCCTCGCCGCCTCGCTCGGCGCGCGCGCGACTCGCCTCGACCGGATCGAGCCGGAGCTCAACGAGGCGACGCCGGGAGACGACCGCGACACCTCAACGCCGGACGACGTCGCGCGCATCTACGGCGCGCTCCTGCTCGAGCGCGGGGCCGGCGCCCTGACCGCGGCACGGCTCGGGGACTGGATGCTGCGGAGCACCACGTCCGGCAAGCGGTTCCGCGCCGGCCTCGACGGCACCTACGAGCTCGCGGACAAGACCGGCGCGGGAGGCTACGGCGTCGTCAACGACGCGGGCGTCCTGTGGCGGCCCGGTGTCGAGCCGACGACACTCGTCGTCATGACCCGCACGGACTCTCCGGGGGCGACCTGGGACGACGAGGCGGTCGCCGCGATCACCCGCCTCGTCGTGGCCTCGTGAGCGCAGGACGCTGGGTGCTCGGGAGCCTGGTCACGATCCTGGCGGTCGGCATGCTCGGGGCCGTCCTCGTGCTGGGCGCGGTCGCGCTGCAGCTCGACACCTGGGCCGATCGCTCGGCGAACCAGCCCGCGGGAGCGGCCCACCCGACCGTCTCGCCGTCACCGACCGGGGCCTGCCCGGCGACCGACGACGACACGCCGGCCGGCTGCCTGCCGTACGACCCCGAAGCGCTCATGCGCTCGAACGACGCGTACCGGCAGCGGAGCTCCACCCCGGAGGACGCGGCTCTCGCGGCACGCTCGGTCCCGGCGGTCGAGGCGGCGCTGGCCGCGCTCACCGGGTCCGGTGGGACGTTCCGCTCGCAGGACGTCGTCGACGCCCTGACCGCTGCGGGCTTCACCACGGTCCAGACCACGGGCGACACGGACGTCTGGGGAGACGGCACGACGGCTTTCGGGATCGGCGTGAGCGTCCCGGGCGGGTGCGTGTTCGGAGACGTCCGGCCGGGCGTGCTCGCACTGGAGTCAGGCGGCCCGATCGCCGACGGCGGCTGCCTCGAGATGCCCTCGCACTAGGTCAGCGACAGGAAGAGCTTCTCGAGCTTCTGGACGTCGGCCGGGCCGTTCTCGTCGTCCGTGAGGCACTGCTTCATGCCCGACGCGATGATCGCGAACCCTGCGCGGTCGAGCGCCTTGGACACCGCGGAGAGCTGCATCACGAGGTCGGCGCAGTCGCCGCCCTCGTCGACCATCCGCACGACCGCGGCGAGCTGCCCCTGGGCGCGCTTGAGCCGGTTCGAGACCTTCTTCATCTCGTCCTTGTCGAGCTCCATGACTCTTCCTCTCATCGCACGCACGCGTCGCGCGTGCTGCTCGTGCGCTGCACCAGCCCGAACAGGACAACAGCCAGCGCGGGCAGCGCCATCCCGACCTGGTGCGGCGCCTGGCCCACCAGGAACGCCGCCGCGAGGACGGTGCCTCCCGAGACGGCCGCGCACGGCGAGCACCCGAGGGTATCCCGCCATGACTCGCCCCGGGCCGGGACGTAGCTCGCGAGCGTGAGGCCACCGACGACGGCGACCACCGCGAGCAGGGCGACCCACCCGGGCATGGCCGCGGGCGTCCATCCGCCGCCCGCCTGCACGAGCAGCCAGAGCAGGCCGGGCGCGAGGGCGGCGCCGACCACGAGCCGGCGCCTCCCCCACACCTGCCGCCGGACCTGCACCGCGACCGGCCCTGCGGTCGCGTCGGCGCTCACGCCGGGCAGGTGCCGTCCGGGTGCCGTCGCCGCATCGACGAGGGGCTCGGTCACGACCTGTTCGACCCGAACAGCCTCGCGAGGAACGAGCCCTGGGGCGCGCCCTGGGACGGCTCGGCCGCGTGCCCCTCGCACCGGTCCTTGCGCGGGACGCCCCGCATGACGTCGTCGACGTGCTGGCCGCAGCCGGCCCACGTCGTCTTGCCGCACTTCTTGCAGGTCACAGCTCTGCACATGGTGATCCTCCTGATCGGGTTGATGATTAATATACCCCCCGGGGTATAGTCGTCCCGAACCCCAGGAGGAAAGCATGAAGATCGTCATCGTCGGAGGAGTCGCGGCGGGCATGTCCGCGGCCACCCGTCTGCGCCGTCTCTCGGAGGACGCCCAGATCGTCGTCCTCGAGGCCGGCGAGCACGTCTCGTTCGCCAACTGCGGTCTGCCGTACTACGCGGGCGGAGTCATCGAGGAGCGCGACGCGCTCCTCCTCCAGACCCCCGAGTCGCTCGCGGCCCGCTTCCGGATCGACGTCCGCGTCCGCCACCGCGTGACCGGGGTCGACGCCGCCGCCCGCACCGTCTCGGTCCGCGACCTGACCACGGGCCTGGACCACGTCGAGACCTACGACCGCCTCGTCCTGAGCCCCGGCGCGCGCCCGATCGTCCCGCCCGCGCCCGGCATGGAGCGCGCTCTCGTGCTGCGCGACGTGTCCGACGTCGACCGGATCGTCGCCGCGATCGAGGGCCGCTCGAGCGACGGCGCCCTCGGAGCCGGCGACGAGCTGTCCGGCGCAGCCGAACCGTCCGGCGACTCCGCGCCCCCGACCGAGCCCCACCGCGCCCCGGCTCGCTCGGCCGTCGTGATCGGCGGCGGGTTCGTCGGGGTCGAGGTCGCCGAGAACCTCGTCCACCGCGGCCTGGCCGTGACGCTCGTCGAGCTCTCCGACCAGGTCCTGGCCCCGCTCGACCCCGAGATGGCGATCCGTGTCCGGCAGGAGCTCGAGGCCCACGGCGTCGACGTCCGCACGTCGACCCAGGTCAGCACGCTCGGCCCCGACACGGCCGAGCTCGCGTCCGCGGACGGCGCGCCTCGTGGCGAGGTTCCTGCCGACCTCGTGGTCGCCGCGATCGGTGTCCGTCCCGACATCGAGCTCGCGGTCCTCGCGGGCGCGCGGGTCGGTCCCCGCGGAGGCATCCTGGTCGACGAGGACCTGCGCACCTCGGTCCCCGACGTGTTCGCGGTGGGTGACGCAGCGACCAAGCGCGACGCGCTCGCCGAGACCGACGAGCCCACGCTCGTCCCGCTCGCGAACCTCGCCAACCGGCACGGCCGCCACGTCGCCGACGTGATCCTCGGTCGCCGCACCGGCATGCGCGCCTCGGTGGGCACGGCCGTCGTCGGGGTGTTCGGCCTCACGGCAGCGGCCGTGGGACGCAACGAGAAGCGCCTGCGCGCCGAGGGCCGCCCCTACCGCGCAATCCACACGCACCCCGCCCAGCACGCCGGCTACTACCCGGGGGCGAGCCAGATGGCCCTCAAGCTGCTGGTCGACCCCGAGACCGACCTGATCCTGGGCGCCCAGGGCGTCGGGCGCGACGGCGTCGACAAGCGCATCGACGTCCTCGCCACGGCCATCGCGGGCGGCCTCACCGCCTCCGACCTGGCCGACCTCGAGCTCGCCTACGCCCCGGCGTACGGCTCGGCCAAGGACCCCGTCAACATGCTCGGCTACGTCGCCGACAACCTGCGCGCGGGCGAGACCCGCAGCGTCCAGTGGCACGAGCTCGACGACCTCGTCGCGCAGGGGGCGACCCTGGTCGACGTCCGCACGCCGGGCGAGCACGCGCGCGGGACCGTCGAGGTCGCGGGCCGCGCAGGCGATGACGAGCCCGGTGACGACCGTGCCGGTACGGGCACGCTGCCTGCCCTCAACGTGCCGCTCGACGAGCTGCGCGCACGGGCCGCGGCCGAGATCCCGACCGGGGCACCCGTCGTCGTGCACTGCCAGGTGGGGCAGCGCGGGCACACCGCCGCGCGCCTGCTGAGCCAGCTCGGCTACGACGTGCGCAACCTCGACGGCGGGTACCTCACGTGGCGCGACGGCACGCTCGCACGCCGGGTGAGCGACGCAGCCGAGGCCGAGGAGCTCGCGGGCGCCCGGGCCTGACCCGGCCGGCGGCGGTGCCGGGGCTGCCTACGATGGTCGGGTCCCCGCACCCGCTGCCGGCCGCGCCGCACGGCGCGGCACTCGCGGCCCGTGCGCCAGCAACCCCGGCAGGAGCACCATGCCCGTCCGTCCCCGCACCGTCCTGCTCGTCTCGGTGGGCGTCGCCGTCGTCCTGCTCGCCTCGCTCGTGGTCTTCCTGTCGATCGTGGGCCTCGACGGCGTCGCCTGAGCCGGTCGGTGTCGCGGCTCCCGCCCGACGGCGGCGGTCGGTCGGACCGGTCAGACGACCTCGTGCGCCCCGGACCAGGACGCCACGGTGCGCTGGTCGGACGTCTGGAGCGTGAAGGACGTCAGCGGCAGGTTCCCGCTGCGCTTGCGTGACCGGACGACGTCGAGCGCCGCCTCGTCGCTCTCGGCCTCGAACGGTTCGCCTCGCAGCGCAGCGGTGACCGTCAGGATCGAGTAGGTAGTCATGACGGTCGAGCCTAGAGGTACCGACCGGTATCCGACGACCCCCGACTCCGTCACACCCCCGCCCACCCCGCACCGTGCCCGAGGCGCGGCGACCGCCTTGCGGGTGCTGCGCCGTCGGGCCTGAGAGATGCTCTGAGGACCACGTCCCGACCGCCCGGAGGCCCTCATGCCCGACCCCCAGCTCGTGCTCCTGCGGCACGGCGAGACAGAGTGGAGCCTGACGGGGCAGCACACCGGGACGAGCGACATCCCCCTCACCCCGCACGGCGAAGATCAGGCCCGCGGCGCCGGGGCGTTCCTCGCGGGGCGCACGTTCGCGCTCGCCCTGCGCAGCCCCCTCCTGCGCGCCCGGCGGACGGCCGAGCTCGCCGGGTTCCCCGACGCGGTCGCCGACCCGAACCTCGCCGAGTGGGACTACGGCCCCGTCGAGGGACGCACGGCCGACGACGTGAGCCGCGAGCTCGGGCGCGACTGGCTCATCTTCCGGGACGGGGTGCACGTCGTCCCGGGCGGGCAGGGAACGGTGGGCGCACGGCCCGGCGAGACGCTCGACGACGTCGCCGAGCGTGCGCGGGCCGTCGTCCGGCGCGCCGAACCGGTGCTGCGCGACGGCGGCGACGTGCTGCTCGTCGCGCACGGGCACCTGCTGCGCGTGCTCGCGGCCGTGTGGCTCGAGCTGGGCCCCGCGACCGCGGCGCGGTTCGAGCTCGGGACGGCGAGCGTGAGCCTGCTGGGCCACGGGCACGGCCTGCACACCATGGAGGGCTGGAACCTGCCGACGGCGTGAAGTGGCACGATGCTCCCCATGAGCGTCAACAAGAACCTCGCCGAGGGCGAGACCGTCGTCATGGAGCTGCGGACCCACCCCAAGGCCCTGTTCCTGCCGATCCTCGTCCTGATCCTGATCGTGGCCGCCGCGACGGCCATCCTCTGGTTCTCGCCCGAGCACCCCGTGGTCCTCTGGGGCACGCTCGGCGTCGCCGCGGTCGCGGCGGTGGTCTGGGTCGTGGTGCCGCACCTGCGGTGGCTGACCACGAACTACACCGTGACGACCAAGCGCCTCTCGACCCGCTCGGGCATCATCACGCGCACGGGCCGCGACATCCCGCTCTACCGCATCAACGACGTCACGTACGAGAAGGACCTGGTCGACCGCATGTTCGGCTGCGGGACGCTCATCATCTCGGACGCGACCGCCAAGCCGGGCATGACGCTGCCCGACGTCCCGCGCGTCGAGGAGGTCCAGGTCCGGCTCCACGAGCTGCTGTTCGCAGCCGACGACGGCTCGGACGACGGCGAGTGGCCCCCGAGCGAGCCGACGCGCCCGACGCGCTGAGCCACCCCGCGCTCCCGCCGAGTGCATGATTCGGCTGCGACACACCCGGCGTGTCGCAGCCGAATCATGCACTCGGCGACGGGTCAGCGGACGGCGCGCTCGGTCCGCTCCCGCATCTCGGCCGACAGCCGGATCTCGCCCTCTGCCTCGGACGCCAGGAGCCGCCGCGCGACCTCGACCGTCGTCCCGGCGACGCGCGACCCGAACCAGTCGGCGATCGTCACGCCGTGCGAGGGCCGGAACACGACCTCGACCGCGTCACCGGCCCGCACCTCCCCCGTCGTCACGACGCGCAGGTACGCGCCCGTCCGGTTGGCGTCCGTGAACCGCTTGACCCAGCGGTCCTCGCCCAGGCGCCGCGCGAACGTCGAGCACGGGGTCCGCGGCTGCGTGACCTCGAGCACCGCGGTCCCGACCTGCCAGCGCTCGCCGATCAGCGCCCCGCTCGCCGCGACGCCGCGCGTGCGGAAGTTCTCGCCGAACAGCCCGGGAGCGACCTCGTAGCCGAGCTCGGCCGACCAGTGGTCCGCGTCCTCCTGCGAGTACGCGTACACGGCCTGCTCCTCGCCGCCGTGGTGCGCACGGTCGGCCTGGACGTCGGCGTACAGCCCCAGGGGACGGACCTTGACGGGCCCCTCGACGGGTCGCTTGTCGATCGCGGTCACACCGACCGCGCCCGCGTCGGGCAGCAGCACGTGCACGCGGCACACGGCGAGGAGCTCGCCGGTCGCGCCGAGCGGCGCGCCGGGACGGGTGGGGTCCGGGGTGGCGGTGGTCATCGGAGGATTCTCCCAGGTCCGCCCGCCGCGTGGACAGCTCGCGCCGCCGTCGGGCCCCACCGCGCGTGATGCCCACCCGGCCGACAGACTGGAGCGATGGCCAAAGGTGTTCTGCGACTCAAGTCCGTCGAGGAGTCCCTCGCGTCGCTCGACGACCCGGAACGCTCGCTCAAGCGGGACCTCAACGCCTGGGACCTTGCGGTCATGGGCGTCGCGGTCGCGGTCGGGGCGGGCATCTTCTCGGTGGGCGCCACTGCGGCGGCGAACTTCGCCGGGCCCTCCGTCATCATCTCGTTCGTCATCGCCTCGATCGTGTGCGCGCTGGCCGTCATGTGCTACGCCGAGTTCGCCTCGGCGCTGCCCATCGCGGGCTCGGCCTACACGTTCTCCTACGCGACCATGGGCGAGCTCGTCGCGTGGATCATCGGCTGGGACCTCATCCTGGAGATGCTGCTCGCGGCGGCCGTGATCGCGAAGTTCTGGGGCATCTACCTCTCCGACGCGTTCTCGCTGTTCGGCGTGGACCTGCCGCTGAGCATCCCGATCGGCCCGGTCGACCTCGAGTGGGGGCCCGTGTTCATCGTCGGGGTCTTCACGACGCTCCTCGCGATCGGCACCAAGCTCAGCAGCCGCATCAACAGCGTGTTCACGGTCATCAAGGTCGCGATCACGCTGTTCGTGATCGTCGTCGGCTTCTTCTACGTCAAGGCCGAGAACTACACGCCGTTCATCCCGCCGTCGCAGCCCGCACCCGAGAAGACGGCGCTCGAGCAGCCCCTGTTCGGGTTCCTCACGGGCCTCGAGCCCACGACCTACGGCGTCATGGGCCTGCTCGCGGGCGCCGCCCTCGTGTTCTTCGCGTTCATCGGGTTCGACGTCGTCGCGACCACGGCCGAGGAGGCCAAGAACCCGCAGAAGACCATCCCCAAGGGCATCCTCAGCGGACTCGCGGTCGTCACGGTGCTGTACATCCTGGTGACGCTCGTGGTCACGGGCATGGTCCCGTACACGGACCTCGCGGCCTCGGACGACCCCTCGCTGACCACGGCCTTCATCCTGGTGGGCGCGGACTGGGCGGGGCGCGTCATCTCGGTGGGCATCCTCATCGGCCTGACGACGGTGATCATGGTCCTGCTGCTGGGACTCACGCGCGTCATGTTCTCGATGAGCCGCGACGGCCTGCTGCCGCGCGGCGTCTCCAAGACCTCCCACCGCTTCCACACCCCGGTCCGGCTCCAGGTCGGGGCGGGCATCGTGGTCGCGCTCATCGCGGGGCTCGCGCAGGTCGAGCTGCTCGAGGAGATGATCAACATCGGGACGTTGTCGGCGTTCGTGCTCGTGAGCTTCGGCATCCCGATCCTGCGCCGCTCGCGCCCCGACATCGCGCGCGGCTTCCGCGTCCCGTGGTCGCCCGTGCTGCCCATCTTCTCGGGCGTCGCGTGCCTGTGGCTCATGACGAACCTGACGACGCTCACGTGGCTGCGGTTCCTCGTGTGGGTCGTGATCGGGCTCGTGATCTACGCGTCGTTCGGGTACCGGAACTCGCTCCTGTCCAAGCGCAACGTCGCGACGCGCGAGGCCGAGGAGGCCGCCGCTGCGGGGGGGCCGGGAGGACCGGGGGCGCCGGGCGACCCTGCTCCGCCCGCCTGACCGTCCCGTGCACGACGGCGCCCCCTCCTCGGGCGAGAGTCTCGCCGGAGGAGGGGGCGCCGTCTCACGACCAGATCAGCAGGTGAGCGCCGCGTAGTCGACCGTGTAGGTCTCCTGCGAGCCCGCGTCGTCCCACGCCCTGACGGTCACGCTCCCCGCCGGGAGCGAGCCGGACCGGGCGCTGAACGACTGGTGCACGTTCTTGTCCGGGTTGACGTGGTTGAACGTCTTGGAGCCGAACGGCGTCGTGAAGAGCACGTCGAGGGGCCGGTCCTCACCGTTGGCAGCGACGACCGAGAGCGTGGCGACCTTGCCCGTGCAGCGCGCGGTCGCCGTGAGCCCCGTCAGCTCGGGGTCGACGGGCGAGACCACCCCGTTGATCGCCGACGTGTCGGCCGCGAGCGACGCCGTGGCGTGCGCGATCGCCTTGACGTTGATGTCGAGCGCGACCGGGTCGATGTTCTCGATGTCGTCGTTCGCCGAGTGGTAGTTGGGGTCCTGCCAGATCCCCGCGGTGCCGCCGAACAGCGCGACCTCGGCCTCGGTCTTGATGTCGTCGGCCCCCGTGAACAGCCCCGACGCCGGGACGCCGTTCGCGATGAACGCCTGGTAGTCGGAGCGGCCCGAGAACTCCGAGTCGACCCACGCCTGCCCGATCGAGTCGAAGTAGTCCGTGAACACGTCCTCGGTCTCGGGCGAGCCCGGCGGGACCTCGACCGGTGCCGGGTACGTGGACTCGTCGGCGTCGTAGACCCCGATCACGTAGTTCGGCGAGCCGACCATGTCGAAGTTCAGGTAGGTCGCGATCTGGTCGAGCGTCGTCGGGTCGTTCGCGACCAGGTCGTCGACGTAGTGCGTCGACCCGACCAGGCCCACCTCCTCGGCCCCCCACCAGGCGAAGCGCACCTGGTTGTCGAGCGGGCCGCCGTGCTCGGCGAGCTGGACCGCGGTCTCGAGGATCGCGGCGGACCCCGAGCCGTTGTCGTTGATGCCCGGCCCCTCGGGCACGCCGTCGAGGTGCGCACCGAGCATGACGACGTTGTCTGCCCGGCCCGTGCTCGTCTCGGCGAGGATGTTGAAGGTCGTGTGCGTGACGGTCGAGGTCTGGAGCACGTACGTCGCGTCGGCGGGGCCGCCCGCGAGCGCCGCGACGATGGCCTGGCCCGCGGCCTGCGGGATCCCGACCGCGGGCACCCAGTCGTCGCTCGGAGCGCCGAGCGTCGGGTTGATGGCGCCGACCGTGTTGTTGTAGATGATGACGGCCGAGGCGCCGGCCTCGGCGGCGAGCTGGACCTTGAGGCCGAACGCGCACGTGCCGCGGCTGATGAGGGCGACCCCGCCCGTGGCCTGGACACCGGCCCACGCGTCGGCCGTGCAGCCGTGCTTGAGCGCGTCGACCGGCTGGACGAGCGGGCCCGTCACTCCGCCCGCGGGGGTGTCGGGGGCGAACTCGGCGGGGTAGACGTCGGCGGTGACGGCGACCCCGGCGGCCGTGAGCGAGAGCTCGTCGACGTTCAGGTCGTCGAACGAGAAGTACTGGCGCTCGGGCGTGTACCCGGCGTCGGTCAGGACCTGCTCGACGTACGCGGCGCTGGCCTCGTAGCCGGGGGTCTCGATGGCGCGGTTGCCTCCGTTGGCGTCCGCGATGGCCTGGAACTGCTCGAGGTGCTGCATGACGGCCGCGCCCGAGACGTGGTCCTCGAGCGGGGCGGGCGGGGCAGGCGGCGCTGCCGCTGCCGGTGGGACGAACACCGCGGCGAGCCCCAGGCTCAGCGCGGCGACGGACGGGACGATCGGACGTGTTCTCACACTCGTTCTCCTCCACTGGTCCCCCACGCAGGCGACCGCACACTCGGCGCGACGTTGCGGGGAGTTCGGTTGTCGCGAGCGTAAGGGCAGCGGGCAGAACACGACAGAGGAAAGCAGGGACTTAACACGATACTTACCGCATCGTCCCTTTTCAGGTGACTTCCGGGGCCGCAGGGATCCCGAGCCCCCCGGCTCGCGCCGGGCCCCGTCTCGCGGGGTGTCGCGCCGCCCTCCTGGCGCTCGCCCCTGACAGGGTGTGCGCATGGATCCGGACTACTCCCTGGCGGTGCGCGCCGCGTGCGAGTTCATCGGCACGGCGATTCTCATCATCATCGGCAACGGCACGGTCGCGAACGTGCACCTCAAGGGGTCCAAGGGGTACCGCGGCGGCTGGAGCCTCATCGCGATGGGCTACGGGTTCGGCGTGATGATCCCGGCCCTGATGTTCGGCGGGATCAGCGGGAACCACGTCAACCCGGCGTTCACGATCGGGCTCGCGACGTGGGGCATGTTCCCGTGGGCCGACGTGGCTCCGTACGTGGTCGCTCAGATGCTCGGGGCCATGGCGGGGCAGCTCGCGATCGTCGCGACCCACAAGCCGTACTACGACCGCACCGAGAGCTCCGCCGACGTGCTCGCGACCTTCTCGACCGTCAACGCCGCGCACAGCCGCGTGAACGGGTTCGCGAACGAGCTGCTCGGCTCGGTCATCCTGTTCTCGTGCGCGCTGGCGATCATCAACTCGCCCCTGACGACGACCGAGCCCGGTCTGGCGCACCTCGCGCTCGGCTTCCTGGTGTGGGGGCTCGTCGCGGGGCTCGGCGGCCCCACGGGGCCCGCGCTCAACCCGGCCCGTGACCTCGGGCCGCGCATCGTGCACGCGCTCCTGCCCCTCAAGCACAAGGGGCCCTCGGACTGGGGCTACTCGTGGGTGCCCGTCGTCGCGCCGCTGATCGCGGGGCTCATCGGGGTGGGCTGCTGGAAGCTGCTGCTCGGCTGAGCAGTGCCGCTGCCCGACGGCGGAGCGAGCGCCCTGCCGTCGGGCGTGTCGGGTCACCCCACGGGCGCGACGTACGTGAAGAGGTTGCCGGCGGCGTCGGCCGTGTAGCCGAACTCGATCGCTCCGTAGGACCCGTCGCCCCACTCGCCGGCCCCGCGGCAGACCAGGACCTCGTCGGTCTCCCGGCCGGCGGCAACCGTGAACGCGCCGTCGTCGAGCTCGTCCTGGCGGTCCTCGAGGAACGACGCGTCGCTGATGTCAAGGACCTGCCCAGACGCCGGCTCGCCGGCAGTCATGGCGACGACCTCGTCGATCGCCGACTCGCACGTGAGCGGCGCGAGGCCCAACGCCTTCTCGACCGCGGACCACAGGACAAGGAGGAGCACGACGCCCAGGGCGATCAGCCACCACCCCCAGGCAGGCATCGGGGCGCGTGTGTACAGGACCCATCCGGAGGGCGGCGGGCCCCAGGCAGGGTCCGGCTCCCATCCCCGCGGGGGCTTCCACCCCTTGGGGGGCACGGGCCAGTTGGGGGGTCGATTGAACTTCCTGGCCATGTGCGCTCGCTTCTCCGCAGGGCGCCGACGGTGGCGCACCGAGAATCTAGCGCGTGCCGGGCTGGTCAGGGCACCGTGGCCGGACGGCCGGCGACAGCGGGACGCGCGATGCGCCGTCGATCTGTGCCGAGCCGGGACCGGGGCTCTGAGCTCCGGATCGCGGGCCGGGGTTGAGGGCCCGCGCCAGGGGCTGGAGGCCGGGGGCCGCCTGGGCAGCTGTGTTTTCTGCGCAGCCACCACCATTGTGGTGGCTGCGCTGAAACACGTCTCCCCCTGGTGACACCACATCCCGTCTACGCGGTGCGCTGCCGGCGTCGCAAGGCAAGCACCGTGTCGCGCGGCCGGGCACCCGCAGTCGGCGAGTGCGGCCAGCACCGCGGCTCCGGTGGGCCAGCCGGCACCCGTCACAGCCCCGCGATCAGCTCCAGCACCGCGGCCAGGACCTCGTCGAACTCGCGCTCGGGCTGGAACACGAGCCACTCGAGCCCTGCGACGAGCGTCGCCCCGAACACCGAGGCCGCGAGCAGCGACACGTCCGCACCGGGCCGCTCCTCGCGCAGCGCTGCCGCGTAGAACTCGATGACGCGTGCGCGGATGTGCCCCACGGTCTCCTGCCACTCGCGCCCGACCCGGAAGACCTCGGCCGCGAGGAGCTTCGCGAAGTCCGGGTGGGCGCAGATCTGCTCGAGCAGCGACGCGATGAGCGCCGCGAGCGCGGCCTTGCCGTGCAGGTCGGCGCGGGCCGACTCGAGCGTGAGGGTCAGTCGTTCGAGGCCGCCCGCGAGCGCCGCCTCGAACACGTCGGACTTGGACCCGAAGTTGTAGTAGACGCTGCCCTTGGCCACGCCCGCCGCGGACGCGATGTCCTCGACGGACGTGGCCGTGAAGCCCTGGTCGGCGATGAGGCTCACGGCCGCGTCGATGATCTGCTGCCGGGTCCCGGCGCGACGGGCCGCGAAGGCCTGCTCGCGCCGGGTCCCCGTCGGGGCGCCGGGATCCGCGGTGGCGCCCGGCTCAAGGGGCCCGACGGCGTCGCGTCCGTCCGCCGTCGGGTCCGCCTCGGTCGTCGTCATCGTTCGTCCAGCCTCTTCGTCGTCAGATCTCGAGCGCCGGGTGCAGGCGGTCGAGGGTCCAGGTGCGCATGCGCCCCGCCCGCCAGGCGCTGATCGCCAGCGACGCTAGCAGCAGCACGCCGAGGTAGACCACCGCGAACCAGAGCCGTCCGTCGACCCCGCCCGTGATCGTCTGGCGCAGCCCGTCCACGGCGTAGCTCATGGGCAGCAGCGGGTGGATGGCCTGGAAGAACGCGGGCGTGGTCTGCACCGGGTAGGTGCCGCCCGAGGACGCGAGCTGGAGCATGAGCAGCGCCAGGATCGCGACCTTGCCCGCAGCCGGGCCGAGCAGAGCCATGAGGGCCTGCTGGAGCGCGAGGAACGTCGCGGCGACGAGGGTCGTGAACGCGAGCGTCCCGAGCGCGTGGGTCATGTCGAGCCCCACGCCCCAGTGGATGACCGCGAGCATCACGGCGACCTGGGCGAACCCGATGCACAGCGCGGGCAGGAACCCGGCGAGGGTGGCGCGCAGGCCCGAGGCCGGCGTCGCGAGGGCCCGCGAGGGCAGCGGACGCATGAGCAGCCACGTGATGAGCGCGCCCACGAACAGGGCGAGCGGGATGAAGAACGGCGCGAAGCCCTCGCCGAAGCCCTCGGCCTCGGCCAGGTCGGTGTCCGCGACGGTCACGGGGGCCGCGATGACCTCGGCGCGCTGCTCGCGCAGGGCCGTGCCGTCGTCGGGGATGGCCTCGGAGCCCTCGGCGAGCTTGTCGGTCAGGGTCTGTGCCCCCTCGGTGAGCTGGGCGCCGCCGTCGGCGACCTGCGTGGCGCCGTCGGCCAGGGTGCGGGTGCCCTCGGCGAGCGCGCCTGCCCCGGTCGCGGCGGACTGCGCACCGGTCGCGAGCTGCTGGGCGCCCGAGTACAGGGACGAGGTGCCGGCCGCGAGCGTGCCCGCACCGGACGCGAGCGACGCGTTCCCCGCCGCGAGGTCGGAGGCACCGCCGCGCAGGGTCGAGAGCCCGCTGCTCAGGTTCGCGGCACCGGCGGCCACGCCGTCGACGCCGTCCCGGACGGTCTGCGTGCCCGAGCCCGGGTGGAGCTGCGCGTCGATCTGCGCAGCGCCGGCCGAGGCCGCCTTGATGCCCGTGGAGAGTGCGGGCAGCCCTGCGGCGACCTGCTGCGAACCGTCCGCCAGGGCCTGGAGCCCGGCCGCGCTCTGCGCGAGCTCGGCGTCCGAGGGCAGCTGGCCGAGAGCCTGCTTGTTCGCGGCCGCGAGCGCCTGGGCCTGGGGGTCGGTCGAGGCGCCGAGCGCCGCGGCGTTCTGCTGGAGCAGCGCCCGGAGCGTCGGGACGCTCCCCGCGAGCGAGGTGACCTGTCCCTGGACCTGCGTGACGCCGTCGGCCACCTGCTGGGCGCCCGCGGCGGCCTTGTCCGCCCCGGCCACGAGGCCCGTCGGGGCCGTGAAGCCCGTGGCGAGCTGGTGCGCGCCGTCGGCGAGCTGGGCCATGCCCGACTGCGTCGTGGCCGCACCGTCGGCGAGGGCCGACGCACCGTCGGCCGCGGACGAAGCGCCCGCGGCGAGCTTCGAGGCTCCGGCGCTCGCGGAGGACGCACCCTGCGACAGGGCGCCGGCGCCGTTCGCGAGCTTGCCCGCACCGGTCACGGCGCTGCCCGCACCGTCGGCGAGCTGGTCGATCCCGGACGCGAGCGTGCCCGCGCCGTCGGCTGCGGTCGTGGCACCGTCGGCGACCTGCGTCGCACCGTCGGTCAGCTGGCCGCTCGCCGTGGTGAGCGTGAGCGACCCGTCGGAGGCCTGCGCGAACCCGTCACGCGCGCTGCCGAGGCCCACGAGGACCTTGTCGACGGCCTGCGCACCGATCTCCTCGCGCACCGCGCCCTGGACCTGCGTCATGGCGCTGCGTCCCAGGGTCGTCGCGAGGAACGAGTTCGCGTCGTTGTACGTGACCATGAGCTGCGCGGCCTGCGGGTCGTCGCCCGCGGCGCTCGCGATGCCCTCGGAGAAGCCCTCGGGGATGGTCAGCGCGAAGTAGTAGGTGCCGTCCTTGACGCCCTTCTCGGCCGTCGTGGCGTCGACCTGGGCCCACTCGAGGTCGCCCGAGTCGACGAGCTTGGTCGTGACGTCCTCGCCCGCGTTCAGCGTCTCGTCGCCGTCCTCGGACGCGATCGTGGTGCCCGTGTCGGCGTTGACGATCGCGACGGGCAGCTTGTCGAGGTTGCCGGTCGGGTCCCAGAAGGCCCACAGGTACATCGCCCCGTAGAGCAGGGGCACGAAGATCATCGCGCCCACGGCGAGCTTGGGCAGGAGGCCGCGGCGGAACCGCCGCAGCTCCGTACCGGTGGAGGTCCAAGACATCACGAGAGGTGTTTCCGTTCTGTACGTGCGAAGGAGGGGGCCCGACGCCGGAGCGTGGGCGGGGCGACGACCGTCACCCGGGTGGTGGGTCAGGCGGCGACGAGCTGCGGGCCGGTCGTGAGGCGCACGACGTGCGGGGCACGGCCCCAGCGCATCGCGTCGACCTCGCCGGCCGACGCGACCGAGCCGACGACGGTCACGCCCGTGGCCGCGATCGCCTCGAGGCGCTCCCAGACGATCTGGCGGCGGGCCGAGTCGTGGACCTGGTCGAGGTCGTCGACCACGAGCAGCTCGGGGCCCTGGGCCATGGCGATCGCGATGCGCAGGAGCATCGCGTCGACCTCGTCGAGGTCCCAGACCATCGAGTCGAGCGCGGGCAGCTCGCGGGGGCCGAAAACGGGACGGGCAACGCGCTCGTAGACCTCCTGGGTGACCTTGGGCGTCCGGCGGTACCAGGGCGCGAGCCAGGTGAGGCGTTCGCGCACCGAGTCGCCGACCGTGACGGCGTCGTCGAGCTCGTCGATCCCGTGGAAGCCCGCGATCGCCGCGCGACGCTGGACCGCGGTGCGGCGCGCACGACGGCCCGTGAGGCTCTCGCCGAGCACGACGAGCCAGCCGTCCGGGGTGTGGTCGGGGGCCATGCGGCCCGCGAGGGTCAGGAGCAGGCTCGAGCGCCCTGCGCCCTGCGGGCCCTGGAGGACGACGACCTCACCGGCGGGGACCTCGAGGTCGACGGGTCCGTAGACCAGGCCGCGCGGGCCGTGGAGCTGGAGGTCGTAGGCGCTGATCGCGTGCGGGCTCGCGGCGGGGAGCGGCGCGCCGTCTGCGGGCTCGAAGGTCTCGGCGATCTCGCCGCCGTGCGGGCCGCGCAGCGTCATGTCGTCGGCGATGTCCGCGGCGGCGAGGCCGCCCTGCGGGAGGTGCGCGACGGCGTCGGGCACCTGGTGGTTCGTGGTGCCGGGGGCGCCGGCGGGCGTGGTCACGGTGGCCTGCACGAGGTACGTGGCCTCGTCGCTGCCGTGTCGGGCGACGGGCTGGTTCATGGGGGTTCCTCCGAAAGTTCCAGTCCGGCCACTCTTTTAGACTGACCGGTCAGTTCGAAGTTACGCGCCGAGGGGCCCGGTTGTCCACACGACGTCGGATAGAACGGCCCGTGATCCGCATCACGGGAGCCGCCCGGACCCGCGGCCCGGCCGCTGGCGGCACCCCAGCCGACCCCTCCGCGGGGCCCCGCACAGCGCGCGGCACCGTGGCAGCGGGCCCCCGCCCGGCATACGCTCGTGCCCCGGACCACCCGGCACATCGTCGTGTCGCACCACGAGACGTATCGAGAGGCACACACAGTGAACGACGGCACCGCCGCGCAGCCCGCGCCCACCGGGGCGCACGACGCGCTCCCCCACGTCGTCGTCGTGGGCGGCGGGTTCGCCGGCCTCGCGACCGTCAAGGCGCTCGCCGGAGTCCCGGTGCGCATCACGCTGATCGACCGCCGCGTGTACAACACGTTCCAGCCGCTGCTCTACCAGGTGGCCACGGGCGGCCTGAACCCGGGCGACGTCACGTACTTCCTGCGCGCGCTGCGCCTCAAGCAGCCCAACGTGCGCGTGGTGCACGAGCACCTCGTGGGCCTCGACCCGCAGCACAAGACCCTCCGGCTCCTCAACGACGAGGAGATCCGGTACGACTACCTCGTCCTCGCCAACGGCGTCACGACCAACTTCTTCGGCACGCCCGGCGCCAAGGAGCACGCGTTCGCGATGTACTCGCGCTCGCAGGCGCTGAAGATCCGCGACACCCTGTTCGTGCGGCTCGAGAAGTCCGCAGCCACCCCGGAGACCGACGACGGGCTCCGCGTGGTCGTCGTGGGCGGCGGGTCGACGGGGGTCGAGGTCGCCGGGGCGCTCGCCGAGCTCCGCACGCAGGGGCTCGCCCCCGCGTACCCGGAGATCCACGGCGACGCGTTCAGCGTCAAGATCGTCCAGCGCGGCACCGAGCTCATCAAGCCGTTCCCCGCCAAGCTCCGCACCTACGCGGCGCGCGAGCTCCAGCGTCGTGGCGTCGACCTGCACCTGGGTGCGGGCGTCGCGAAGGTCCTGCCCGACGGCGTCGAGCTCACCGACGGCACCTTCATCCGCTCGGACCTCACGGTCTGGGCCGCGGGCGTGGCCCCGCACGAGGAGGTCTCGCGCTGGAACCTCCCGCTGGGCGACGGCGGCCGCATCCGCGTGGGCGACGACCTGCAGGTCGAGGGCTGGCCCGACCACTTCGCGGCCGGCGACATCGCGATCTCGCCCGCGGGCCTGCCCCAGCTCGCCCAGCCCGCGATCCAGTCGGGCAAGGTCGCGGGGCGCAACATCCGCGCGCTCGTCCAGGGACGCCCGACGACGTCGCTCAGGTACCTCGACAAGGGCACCATGGCCGTCATCGGACGCCGCGCGGCCGTCGCGGACATCGCCGGGAAGCTGCGGCTGACCCGCGGCAGCGCGTGGCTCGCGTGGCTGTTCGTGCACATCATGAGCCTGATCGGGCCCCGCAACCGCCTCACGACGCTCGCGGGCCTCGTGACGCGCTACGGCTTCCCGTTCCACCGTCGCCCGGTGCCGATCGTGGGTGACGTCCCCACGATCCGTCCGCCCAAGGGGTGGGTGCCCGCGGACGGCCCGTCGCCGCTGCCCGAGGTCACGCCGAACGACTGAACCGCGTGACCCGTCCGCCGACAAGGTCGCCGACCAGTCCCCGTCCCGGCAAGGAGCTCTCCATCTCGCACGACTCGACCCCCGAACCCCAGGCTGCGGCTCCGGGCCCGCCAGAGACGGCCCCGGACCAGGCCCCCAAGGTGGTCCGGTCGCCCCGGAGCCACGCCCTGCGCGTGCTCGTGTGGTTCGTGCTCATCGGCGGGCTCACCTACGTGGTCATCCCGGAGATCAGCGAGATCCCCCGCATGGGCAAGGCCTTGCGCGACGCGCAGCCCGCCTGGGCGATCCTGGCCGTGCTCTTCGCCGCGACGGGGTTCTTCGCGGCCGCGGCCTCGCTCGCGGCCTGCTCCCCGATGCACCTGCCGTTCCTGCGGACCACCCGGGTCCAGCTCGCGAACGCGTTCGCGGGCACCGCGACCCCCGCGAGCGTCGGATCGCTCGCGCTCAACGTCCGCTACCTGTCGAAGTCGGGCATGAGCACCGCGCTCGCGACGGGCACGGTCGCTCTCCAGAGCATCGTGCAGGTCCTGACCCACCTGGTGCTCCTGAGCATCCTGGCGCTCGTCGCGGGGCGCAGCATCGACCACCACATGCCGGGCTGGGCCCGGTGGGCGCTGCTCGCGGCGGTCGTGGCGGTCGTCGTCACGGTCGTCACGGTGCTCGTGGTGCCGCGGTTCCGGCACGCGGTCCGCACGTACGCGCGCGACGACGTGCTGCCCGCGTTCCGCCAGCTCGGCGGGCTCGCGAAGGACCCGCGCCGGCTCGGCCTCTCGATCCTGGGCGCGATGGGCACCACGCTGTCCTCGGCCGCGACCCTGTGGGCCTGCCTCCTCGCGCTCGGCGGCGGCAACGACCCGATCGCCGCGGCGTTCTCGACCATGGTCGGGCAGACCCTCGCGTCGGCGGCACCGACCCCGGGCGGCGTGGGCGTCGTCGAGGCCGCGCTCACGGGCGGGCTCGTGAGCTTCGGGATCGCGTCCGCGATCGCCCTGCCCGCGGTCCTGCTCTACCGCCTGATCTCGTGCTGGATCCCCGTCCTGCTCGGCTGGATCACGCTGCGCCTGCTGCAGCGGGAGGACGTGGTCTGACGCGACCCGCCCGACGGCGCCGCTCCCCCGGGAGGTGCGCTCCGCCGTCGGGCGCGGGCCCTCCTGGCGACGATCAGCGCCGACGGATGCCCTGCGCGAACACGTCCAGCACGGCCAGGATGCCGTCGTGCTGCCAGATGCGGTTGCGCTGCCGACCGGTGCGCTCCTGGAGCACACCGGCGTCGGAGAGCTGGACCAACGCGCGCTGCGCGGTCACAGCGTTCATCCCCAACCTGCCGGTCAGGAACGCCGCGTTGACGACGGGGTGGGCGACCAGGTGAGGCACGACCTTCCAGGCCGCAGCTTGCGGACGCAGGTTCCCCAGCTGCTCCTTCGCCTGCGAGATCTGCGCCCCCAGGTCGTCGACGAGCCGCGCACCGGAACGTGCGGCATAGCGACCGGCCCGGGCGAACTGCTCGACGATCGGCCGGGCGTCGCCCCCGCGATAGGCCGTGAGCGCGTCGAAGTAGGCCTCGGTGTCCACCAGGAGTCCCGCCGAGACGGGGGCCGTGGTGTGTCGGACCGTCCCCTTGGAGCGGAGCAGGGCGTGGACGAGAGCGCGACCCGTGCGTCCGTTCCCGTCGGCGAACGGGTGGATCGTCTCGAACTGCGCATGAGCGACAGCAGCCTGGACCAGGACGGGGAGATCGTCCCGGTGCATGAAGTCCACCAGGTCACGCATCGCAGGTGCGACCAGCTCGGGCTGAGGGGCGACGTGCGAGGCTCCTCGCGGGCTGATGCTGCTCGTCCCCACCCAGACCAGCCCGTCGCGGTATCGACCTGCGTGCTGCTCCCAGCCACGCTGGCCCGAGAGGAGCTCGTGCTGCATGGTGAGGATCGCGGACTCGTCCAGCCTGTCGGCCAGCGCGAGCGCTGCCTCCATCGCACGCACGTTGGCGACGACGGTCTGCGCGTTCGCGCTGGTCGACTGGTCGATCTCGGCGAGTGCGAGCTGCCGGGCCCCCACAGTGAGGTTCTCGATCTGCGAGGACGACGCCGACTCGGTGCGCAGCAGCACCGACGCCATGGGCCCGAGTGCGGGGCTGTCGACGCCGAGCACGGTGCGTGCGTACACGTCGAAGCGCGTGAGCTCGGCGGTCGCCACGTCGACGTCGGCGGCAAGGTCGCTCGGGACGTCGGGAGCCAGGTCGGCGATCTCCGCGGGGACCGTCGACGTGTACGGCCCGGACCTGGCCGTGACCTGGGCCCGGGTGGACAGCCCGTCGTCCTCCGCCACCCAGTCGTGTTCCTCGTGGCCGACCGGGGCGAGAACGAGGGGCGTCCGATCTGTCGTCACACGTCCACAGTACTAACAGTTTGAATAAAACTGTAAGTAGGCGAGCTGGGTTGATCACAGTTCGACCGACGGCGCCGACCCCGGGAGGTGCGCTCGGCCGTCGGGCGTGGGCCTTCCGGGCGGGCCGCTACTCGCGGACCGGTGCGCCCGACGGGACCGCGGGCGCCTCCTCGGCCGGCACGTCCTCCTTGCGGCCCAGGGCGCTCGGCCACCACATGTGCCGGCCCACGTCGAGGTTCAGGGCCGTGACGAGCACCGAGCGGACCACGAGCGTGTCGAGCAGGACGCCGAACGCGACCGCGAACCCGATCTCCGCGAACGCGACCACGGGCAGCGTGCCCAGCACCGCGAACGTCCCCGCGAGGACCAGCCCGGCCGACGTGATGACCGCTCCCGTCGCAGCCAGCCCGATGAGTGCACCCCGCCGCGTCCCGACACGCAGCGACTCCTCGCGCACGCGGGTCATGAGGAAGATGTTGTAGTCGATCCCGAGCGCGACGAGGAACACGAACACGAAGAGCGGCAACGAGGTGTCGGCGCCCTCGAACCCGAACACGTACGTGAACACGAGCGCGCTCACGCCCAGCGCCGCGGTGAACGACAGCACCACGGTCGCCACCAGGATCAGCGGGGCCGTGATCGCGCGCAGGAGCAGCGCGAGGATCACCAGGACCGTCAGCAGGATGATCGGGATGATGAGCTGGTTGTCCGCGGACGAGGCGCGCTGGACGTCGAGCGTGATCGCGCTCGCCCCGCCCACCATGGCGTCGGCGTCCGGGACCGCGTGGACCGCGTCCCGGACCCGGTCGACCGTGTCGTAGGCCGCCTGCGAGTCCGGCTCGGACGTGAGCGTGCCCTCCATGTACGCGTAGCCCCCCGCGGACACGGGCTCGGTCACGGTCGAGGCATCGATGCCCTCGGTGCTCGCGAACGCGTCGTGCACGGCTGCCACCGCGGGGGGTGACGAGGCGTCGGCGACGACGACCACGGGAGACCCCGAGCCGGCCGGGAAATGTTCGCTCAGGACCTGCTCGCCCACGATCGAGGGCTGCTCGCCCCGGAACGACTCGGCGCTCGACAGCCCGTTGGCGTCGAGCTGCGTGATGCCCAGGCCCAGCACGGCCAGGACGATCGACGTCACGACCCACACGCGCCGCGGCCGGCGGGAGATGCGTGCCCCGAGCCGCGCCCAGACGCCGTGCTCGGTGGGCTCGTCGTCGCCCAGGTGCGGGACGCGCGGCCAGAAGACCCACCGGCCCGTCGCGACGAGCAGCGCGGGCAGCAGCGTCAGCATGACCAGCAGCGCCACCACGATCCCGACCGCCGCGACGGGACCCAGCCCGGCCGTCGAGCTCATCTGCGCGAACAGCAGGCACAGCATGCCGATCGCGACCGTCGCACCGCTCGCGACGATCGCCGGGCCCGCGCGGTGCAGCGCGAGCGCCATGGCCTCGTGCCGGTCCTCGTGACGACGGAGCTCTTCCCGGTAGCGCGCGACCAGCAGCAGGGCATAGTCCGTCCCCGCCCCGAAGACCAGGACCGTGAGGATGCCCGCGCTCTGCGCGTTCACGGTCAGGCCGGTGGTGTCCGCCAGCACGTAGATCACGGCCTGCGACACGGTCAGCGCGACCCCCGCCGAGACCACGGGCAGCAGCCACAGCGTCGGGCTGCGGTACGTCAGCAGCAGGATGACGATCACGACGCCCGCGGCCGCGTAGAGCAGCGTCGAGTCGATGCCCTCGAACGCGGCGGACGAGTCCGCGGCCGAGCCGGCCGGACCGGTCACGTAGACGTCCATGCCGTTCGCGCCGTCCTCGGCGGTCGCGCGCAGGTCCGCGACCGCGTCGGCCGCGAGGTTCCAGCCCTCGCTGCCCAGGTCGAGCGGGACGATCACCTGGGCGGCCTGCCCGTCCTCGGACGGGATCGGCCCGACGACGTCCCCGTCCAGCGTGTCGAGCTCACCGAACGTCGCGACGTCCTGGGAGACCGCCGCGAGGTCCTCGGGCGTGAGGCCCGACTCGCGCACGTAGACCAGGACCGCCGGGATCGTGTTGGGCGAGGTGAAGCTGCTCGCGACGTCGAGCACCTGGGTCGACTCGGCGTCGGCCGGGAGCCAGGACTTGGCGTCGTTGTCCTGCGCTCCCGTGAGCTTGCCGGCCAGCGGCGCGGTCAGTGCCAGGACGACCGCCCAGAACGCGATGACGACCCACTTGGCGTAACGGTGCGTGATCCAGCCGGCGATGCGAGACATGGGTTCTCCCCGAGACTCCCGGTGCACTTCGGCGCGAGATTCCAGCGGACACCCGCGAGGGGGTGGGTGTCAACGGTTCGGGCGACGGTGGGTGGTGCGGGCGGCGCGTTCGCCGCCCGGAGAGGGCTCGACCGAACATCCTGTGGACACGCGCCCCGGCACAGCGCACGCCTGCTAGGAATGGACCGCCAATCTTCACCAGAGAATCAGGGGGCTGCTCTGGGGCGGTCGTTGCCGACCACCGACGGGCGCCCCAGGGGGAAACCATGCCGCTGCCCGACGAAGCCGCTCATCAGACCGCATCACTGACCGGCCCGCCCGTCGGTCCCACGGGGCCGGCGGTGCCGGACCCTGCGCAGCACCCCTCGTCCACGCCCTCCGGGCACGCCCCACGACCGTTCCCCCTGAGCCGTACCCAGCTCGCGAACGCTGCGGCACGCGCAGGCATCGGCTACGCGGGAGGACTCGTCGTCGCGCTGGGGACCGTCGTGCTTCTCGGGATCAGCCTCTCGACGTCCGACGGCTCGTCCTGGGCGGGGAGCAGCGGCGTCTCGGTGGACGGGCTCGGCGCGACCCTCACCCTGCCGTTCCTGATCGTCAGCATGGCACTGCTCGGACCGCTCAACGCCTCGCTGGTCGGCCAGGGGTCGGTCAGCGTCTTCCTCGCACCGCTGTCGATCACGGTGGCCGTCATGGCCGCGATCCTGCTGTGGACGGTCGTGCGGCCACGCCCCCGCGTGCCGGCCGACACCACGACCCCGCGCTCGCTGTGGCTCGAGTCGCTGGTGTCGGGCGTCGTCCTGGGCCTCGGCGGCGCGCTCCTCGCCGCCATCTTCCGCTACTCCCAGAGCACGGGGGACGGGATGTTCCAGTACGCGTACACGGTCAGCACCAACGCGGCCGGGGTCTTCGCGGGCGGCATCGTGGTCGGGACGGTCGCTGCCGCGCTCGGGCTCGGGATCCGGTCACCACGGCCCGGTCTCACTGCCCTCGGCCTCACCGTCCCCGCGGTCCTGCGACGGTCGGCCGACGCGCTCCTGGTGGGCGCGGCTCCAGCGGCGGCGCTCACGCTCGCCGTCCTGCTCGTCGTCGGGATCGCACGCCTCGGCCTGGTCGGCACCATCACCGGGCTCCTGACCGTCCTGCCCAACGTCCTGGCCCTCGCCCTGGGCATCGCCTCCCTCGGCGGCATCCAGGCGAGCGCGTCCGGAGGGGGCGCCACCTTCGGACAGGCCGTCACGCTGTTCAGCGACGGCGCTCCCGAGTGGGCCGCGCTCGCCGTCGTGATCCCCGTCGTGGCCGCCCTGGTCGCCGGCGCACGGCTGCGCCTCGTCGCACGCGCCCCCCTTCCCTGGTCCGAGGCCTGGGCGACCCCCGTGGTCCTCGCCGCGGTCACGCTGCTCGCCACGCTGTTGTCGGGAGCGCGCGCCGTCGGGAGCGCGTCCGCAGGACTCCTCGGCTCCGCAGCGGGCGAAGCAGCGTTGCACCTGACCGTCTGGACCGTCCTCGTGGCCGCGGCATGGGGTCTGGTCGTCGAGGTCGTGGCCCGCCGGCTCGCCCCGTGGGTGGTCGCGGTGCTGCCGCCCCGCCTGGTTCAGGTCCTGTCGACCACCCGCGCCACCACCGGCCGCCCGGTCGAGCGTGGCAGCGGCACCGCAGGTGACGGTCCCGTCCCTGCCTCGCCTGCCGTCCAGGGCACGCCGACCGGTGCCGCCCCGCTCCCCGGGGCGGACGGCGTGCCCGCGGGCGTCGCGCCGTCGGGCAACCCCACCACGATCGAGGCGGGTCCGCCCGCCCTCCCGACCGTCGACCGCAAGAAGGCGCTGATCGTCCTCGGAGCCGTCGGCGCAGCGATCGTCGTGGTGGGCGGTGCGGTCGTCGCGCGGAACGTCGTCGCGAGCACCGTCTACTCCCCTGCCCTGCCCGTCGAGGCCTACCTCGACGCCCTCGAGCGCGGCGACGCCCAGGCCGCGCTCGCGCTCGCCGACCCCGACGTACCCAACAGCGAGCGCACGCTGCTGACGGACGAGGTGTACCGCGACGTCACAGAACGCCCGGCCGGTGCGAAGGTCACCGACATCGAGCGCTTCGAGGACTCAGCCCTCGTCACTGCGACGTACGACCAGGAAGGCCGGAAGTCGACCCAGACGTTCACGGTCCGCCGCACGGGATCGCAGCTGCTCGTGTTCGACCGCTGGGAGCTCGTCGCACCGGAGGTGCCCGTCGTGGACCTCTCCACGATGGTGAACCAGCCTCTGACCACTGTCGTCGTCAACGGGCACGAGGTCGCGGTCGACGCGTCGTCGCCGAGCTTCCGCGCCCTGCCGGGCCGCTGGGAGGTCACGCTGCCGGACGTCGGCGAGCTCCAGAGCGCACCCACGCTGACGTTCACGGTCGCAGGGGGGCCGGCCGACGTGTCCCCGCAGGGAAACGGCGACCAGATGCTCGCCTACACGTTCACACCAGCAGCGCTCGAGGCCGCCGAACAGGCCGCACGGGAAGCCCTCGACGCGTGCCTCGCCTCACCCGAGGCAGAGCCCGAGGGATGCGAGTTCGCCGACTACTCCTACCGGGCCGAGGAGGTCACGGGCGCCACGTGGGCCGTGACGGCCGAACCGACGTTCACGGCGACCGACGACGGGCCGTCCATCACCGTGGACGTCCGGGACGGGAAGGTTGCCCGCACGGGCACCATGCCGCCCGGGGACGGTTGGTTCGCCGAGACCGAGCCGAAGCCCCACTCCTTCGAACGAGACCTGCGCTACTCGACGACCTACGTGATCGGCAGGGACGGACGGCTCGAGATCGGCGAAGGCATCTGGGACTGGTGACGTCGGCATGCTCCCGCCTGGGTCGTGGCCGTCGCCGACGGCAGCCGCCGTGCCGATCGCCTCGACGCCGATGGCTTCACGGCTCTCCTCACCGAGCTCGACAGTGGGCTCGACGAGGAGGACCCGGCGGGCCCGATCACCGGCCTCGAGGCCCGTCGCGAGACAGTCAGCCAAGCGCCGAGCCCGGTGCACCTACACTGCCCCTCATGACTACTCCGAAGCCCGCCGTCCCGCCGATCCCGAAGAAAGTTCCTGCCGCCGTCCCGGCCGGCAAGGCGTCGGGCGGCCTGATCCTCTGGGGCGTCGTCGCCCTGGTCCTCGGACAGGTCCTCTACGCGGCCGGTCAACAGTCACAGCTCAACGCCGCGCTCAGCCCGTACTCCACAGACACCGGGTCAGGACCGTTGATCTTCATCGGCGCGGCGATCTCGATCGTCGGGCTGGTCCTCGTGGTGCGGGCCGTGCTGCGCCTCGCCGAGCGCATCGACTTCCTGTATCACCGGAACGGTGGAAGGTAGGGGAGGTCGTCGACGGGCCTCCGCGAGCGATCGGGCGCGAATCACCGCCACATGATCGATCTTCAACGGGTGGGTCGATGTGGCGTTGCCCCGGGCCGGCGGGGGCCCCGTGCCTGCGGGGCCCGCGCCGGGTCAGGACGGGGCGCCGGCTCGCTCCGTGCGACTCCGCAGCCACGACCGCACCCCGTACACCGCGACGATCACGCCCACGAGCACCACGGTCGAGACGAGCTGGACGCGCGCGGCGTCGTCGAACAGCATGAGCACCACGAGCCCCGCCAACCCCGCCAGCGTCGCCCAGGTGAGCCACGGGTACGCCCACATGCGCAGCGTCATCCGGTCCGCGCCGCCCGCTGCGGCCTCGAGGCGACGGCGCAGCCGGAGCTGGGACACCGCGATGAAGACCCAGACGACGAGCAGCGCCGAGCCCACCGCGTTGAGCAGGATGCCCAGGACCTCGCCCGGCAGCAGCCAGTTGAGCCCCACGGACACGAGGCCGAAGAACACCGAGAGCAGCACCGCGACCCACGGGACGCCGGTCGGCGAGACCTTGGTCAGCGCGGGGTGGCCGTCTCCGCGGCCCGCGAGCGAGAACGCCATGCGCGACGTGCCGTAGACGTTGGCGTTGAACGCCGACAGCAGGGCCACGACGACCACGGCCTCCATGAGCCGCGCCGCGCTCGGCAGCCCCGCGAGGTCGAGCACCGCGACGAACGGGCCGCTCAGCAGCTCGGGGGCGTCCCACGGCAGCACGAGCGCCATGATCGCGACCGCACCGACGTAGAAGAAGAGGATGCGCCACACGATCGAGCGCGTCGCGGTGACGATCGCCTTCTGCGGGTCGCGCGCCTCGGCCGCGGCGATCGTCACGATCTCGATCCCGCCGAACGCGAAGACGACGACCAGCAGCCCGGCCGCGATGCCCGGCAGCCCGTTCGGCGCGAAGCCCGCGAGCGAGGCGGGGTCACCGAAGATGTTGGTCGTGCCCACCGGGTCGGTGCCGGGGAGCCAGCCCAGCACGAGCAGGACCCCGATCACCAGGAACGCGACGATCGCCGCGACCTTGATGAACGCGAACCAGAACTCGAACTCGCCGAAGTGCTTGACGCCCCACAGGTTCACGACCGCGAACACCGCGACGAACACGAGCGCGACGACCCACTGCGGCGCGCCCGGGACCCACCCGGAGACGATCTGCGAGGCCCCCGTGATCTCCGCACCGAGCACCATGATGAGCGTGAACCAGTACAGCCAGCCCAGCGTGAAGCCCGCCCAGCGTCCCAGCGCGGTCTCGGCGTAGACGGAGAACGACCCGCTCGACGGCACAGCCGCGGCCATCTCCGCGAGCATCCGCATGACGAGGATCACGAGCAGCCCGGCGACCGCGTACGAGACCAGGACGGCTGGTCCGGCCGTCGCGATCCCGACCCCGCTGCCGAGGAACAGCCCCGCCCCGATCGCCGAGCCGAGGCCCATCATCGTCAGGTGCCGGGTGCGCAGGCCGTGCGCGAGCTGCTCGCCCTCGGGGGCGAGGGGCGCGGGCGGGTGCGTGGCGCCGTCGGGCAGGGAGGAGGACGAACCGTCAGGCGTGCCCGACGGCGAAGGTGCGTTGGTCATGGGGGTGCGGTCGTTCCGTGGTCGAGGAAGGACGCCGAGGCGGCGACGTTCCACGGTACCTGGGGACGGGCCTCCGGTCGGACGCCGCTGCGCCCTGGGCGAACCGACCGCGCACAGTTGCCCGGAGCGACATACGTTCGAGGGGTTCGTCCGTCGACCAACCCTGGAGGTAGCACGATGAAGGTTCTCTACACCGCGGAAGCACTCGCCACCGGAGAGGGCCGCAACGGCCACGTCCGGTCGACCGACGGGCGCGTCGACCTCGACGTCGCCGTGCCCAAGGAGATGGGCGGCAGCGGCGACGGGTCCAACCCCGAGCAGCTCTTCGCCGCGGGCTACGCGGCGTGCTTCCACTCGGCCCTCCTGGGCGTCGCGCGCCAGCGCAAGATCGCGGTCGCGGACTCGGCCATCGGTGCGAGCGTCTCGATCGGCCCGCTCGAAGCGGGCGGCTACACGCTCGCGGTGCACCTCGAGGCGAGCCTGCCGGGCGTCGAGCGCGCCGTCGCCCAGGAGCTCGTCGAGGCAGCGCACCAGGTCTGCCCCTACTCGAACGCGACGCGCGGCAACATCGACGTGACGGTCGCGGTCGTCGAGGAGTAGCCCGCCAGATCCCCCAGCAGGCGGTCCGCCCCTCCTCGGTGCACGGTGGAGGGAGCACCGCACCCGACACCGAGGAGAACCATGAACGTCGCCCTGATCGGAGCCCACGGCAAGGTGGGCCGCCTGCTCGTCCCGATCCTCAAGGACCACCACAACACCGTGAGCGGGATCGTGCGTCACGAGTCCCAGCTCCCGCTCGTCGAGGAGCTGGGCGGGACGCCGGTCCTGCTCGACGTCGAGCACGCCTCGACCGAGGAGATCACCGAGGCCCTGCGCGGGCACGACGCCGTGGTGTGGTCCGCGGGCGCCGGTGGCGGGGACCCGGAACGGACCTACGCGGTCGACCGAGACGCCGCGATCCGCTCGATGGACGCGGCCGTCGCCGCGGGCGTCCCGCGCTACGTCATGGTGTCGTGGATCGGCTCGGTGCCCGACCACGGGATCCCGGAGGACAACAGCTTCTTCCCGTACGCCGACGCCAAGCTCGCGGCCGACGACCACCTGCGCGGCACCGACCTCGACTGGACGATCCTGGGTCCCGGCACCCTGACGAACCACGCGGCGACCGGCACGATCGACGTCGAGGCCGAGAAGGGCGACACGTCGCGCGGCAACGTCGCCCTGGTCGTCGCGGAGTCGTTGCGCTCGCCCTCGACCGTGGGACAGTTCGTCCGGTTCGTCGACGGCGACACACCCGTCCTGGAGGTGTTCGGCCGCTAGCAGTCGGCCGGCCGCGCGGTCCCTCACGCCTCGCCCGCTCCCGTCGCCCCCACACCACAGCACCTGCGCCCCGAGGTGGGCGACAGCCGTTACGGTGTGCCCCACGGCATACGAGGAGGTGAGCACGTGGTCAGACGCAACAGGACGAAGGAACGGGCCAGGTCGGGCTCGTCACCGGCGCCCGTCGACGCTCCGGACGGCCCCGCGGGCCCACGTTCCGGGGCTCTCCGCAGGCCGCCCTCCGGCGTCCGCTGGGTCACCGACGTCGAGGGCGCCCGGGTCCTCGCCGCGCACCTCCTGACCCCGGGCAGACCCTGGCCCGTGGTCGCGATCTCGGTCGCCGCAGGGCACGACGCGCCCTACGTGGACCTCGACGGGCTGCTCGAGGAGGTCTCGGGCCTGGCCGAGGTCGTCGTCCTGCCCACGGGCGACGCCTCGTGGGCGTTCTCGGCCGTGATGCCCCCGTCGACGCAGGTCTACGGCGGGGCCGCGCGCGTCTACCCGGTCGACCACGAGTGGGTCGGCCTGCCGCGGCGCAGCAAGCTGCGGTTCGCCTACTCGGACGCCGACGCGCGCCGCCTGCACGACCACCTCACGCACGACACCCTGACCGCAGCCCTGAGCGCGGGCCTGCTCGGGACGTCGCACGACCCCGACGCTCCTCGCGTCGAGGGCACCGTCCGGTCCATCCTCGGACCGCGCGCGTTCGTGACCCTCGACGACGACTCGCTCGCGAGCATCGCCGAGGAGCTCACCGTCCCAGGGGTCTGCCTCGCACGGCTGCTGGTCGTCGGACAACGGGTCGCAGGGACGCTGGACCGGGAGAGCCGCCGGCTGGACGTGCGCGGTGCGCTCCTCGTGCCCGACGGCGCCACGCGCCCGGGCGAGGACACGCACCTGGGCGGGTACGCCGTCGGGCAGGTGGTGCTCGCCGACGTGACCGCGGTCGCCCCCGCGACCGTGCACCTGCGGCTCGTCCCCGGGCTCGAGGTCGCCGTGCCGCGCGACGACGTGACCGGGAACCCCGCCGACGAGCTGACCGACCTCTTCACCGTCGGGGAGGTCGTGCTCGCCCGTGTCGTGGCGACCGCGCCGTGGCGGCTGCGGCTCGACGACGTCGACGACTCCGACGGCGACGACGCCCCGGTCCCCGCACCGAGCCTGCTCGACGGCGGACCGCCGTGGCTCGTGCTCCCCGACCTCAGCCGGCCGACCCCGCCCAGGTCGCTGCCCGTGCTGCCGTCGCTGCGCCTGCCCGGGCTGTCCCCCGACGCGGGACCGGCCGAGGAGGCTCCCACGGAGAGGCTCGCGGAGGCGCCCGCCGAGGTGCTCACCGGCGAGACGTCCGCACCTGAGCCGGGCCTCGCCGAGCCTGGCTCGAGCGCCGAGGGCGGGCTGCGCCGTCGGACCCCGCTGGACCTGATCGCCAACGCGCCGCGACGCGACACCCCCGCTGCGCCCACCCGCGGGGCGCTGCGCGACATGAGCCTCGCGCTCGAGGCGAGCCGCACGCGCGCCCGCACGCTCGAGGCGTACCTCGCCGCGGCGACCGCCGAGGTCGGGCTGCTGCGCGCAGCCGCGCAGGCGACCGCGGTCGAGCTCGGCGGGCTGCGGCTCCGGGCGGCCGAGCTCGACCGGGACCTGGCCGAGGCCCTGACCCGGGCCGAGAACTTCCGCACCCGGTACCGCAAGGCCGACCTCAGCCGGCAGCAGCTCAAGAAGGCCGAGAAGGCCGCGAGCCACGCGGGCGCCGCACCCGACGACGGTGCCGTGTTCCTCGACCCCGTCGAGCAGTTCCGGTTCGAGGTCCGGCTGGCGTGGGTCCGACGCGTCCCGGCCGCCGAGAAGGCGAGCAAGCCGCTCGCGCCGTACACGCTCGGGGACAGGTTCCTGCCGTCGCTCACGGCGATCGAGGGCGTCTCGCGGGCCAAGGTCGTCGACGTCGTGGTCGAGGTGCTGACCGGGGACGCCGAGCACATCGCGGGCCGCGAGCTGCACCCGCTGCGCGTCAACGAGGGCGGCAGCAGTCCCGCGCTCGTGCGTGAGGACGGCGCGACGTGCTGGCGGGCGTCGCTCCAGAGCAAGCGTGCGTCGGCGCGGCGGCTGCACTACTGGAAGCGCGGGGAGCACATCGAGCTGTCGCGCGTGGTGCTGCACGACGACGTGGAGCCGTAGGGGTCGATCAACTGGTGGCGCCGGGGCGCGGTGGTGCGGGCGCCCCCTGGAGTGTGCCGAGCACGAGGTTGCGGTCGTTATGGTGCGGATTCCGCTCTCAACCTCGTGGTCGACCGCACGGAACCTCGTGGTCGGCGGGCCCCGGGTCCCGGCCGCTGAGACCCCCTCGCCCCGGACCTGGACGGCGATCGGCAGAGGTTGCGGCAGAGGTACGGTCGAGGCTCGCGCCAGGTCGGCCAGCCAGTTAGTCAGCCGGTCAGTCAGCCAGCCGGTCCGCCGGTCCATCGGACCGTCCCGCCGGCCGTGGACACGCCCGCCGACCCGACCGAACCGCCAGACCCGCCCGACCTCTCCACCCGCACGGCCCGTCCGACCCATCACACCCCGACCGACCCCGAGGAGCACCGGTGAGCAAGGCCAACCCCACGCGCTGGGAGCAGAAGACCGCCATGAACCCCGCGCACTCGACCTGGTACGTCGAGCGCTTCCGCGCGATGGCGGCTCAGGGCGCGGACCTCGCGGGCGAGGCGCGGCTCGTCGACGCCATGCTCCCGCGCGGGGCGCGGATCCTCGACGCCGGCTGCGGCCCGGGGCGCGTGGGTGCCGAGCTCGCGGCGCGCGGGCACACCGTCGTGGGGGTCGACGTCGATCCCGTCCTCATCGAGGCCGCCGAGACCGACCACCCCGGCTCGACGTGGCTCGTCGCGGACATCGCCGAGCTCGACCTGCCCGCCATGGGGGTCGCCGAACTGTTCGACCTGATCGTGTGCGCCGGGAACGTCGTGACGTTCCTCGCGCCCGGCACCGAGGTCGAGGTGCTGCGCCGCTTCCGGGCCCACCTGGCACCAGGCGGGCGGGCCGTCGTCGGGTTCGGCGCAGGGCGCGGCTACGCGTTCGACGCCTTCTTCGCCGACGCCGCCGAGGCCGGGCTCGAGGTCCAGCTCAAGCTGTCGACGTGGGACCTGCGACCGTTCACCGAGGGCGGCGACTTCCTGGTCGCGGTCCTGGGAGCGCCCGAGGCCTGAGCCCGGCGGGCGAGGCACCGATCCGCGTCGGCGAGCCCGGCTACAGCAAGAAGCTGGACCGCGACGGTGACGGGGTGGGCTGCGAGGAGGCCAGGTCCCGCCCCACGGACGCGGTCGTTCGTCCAGGGCGAACGCAGATCTGGAATTGAGCGTGGGTGACTCAAGTTGTACCCGTCAGAGGTTCCATCACGACTGAAGGAGTCACCATGACGACCACCCTGACCACCCCCGCTCCCGCTTTCGACCGCGCTCTGCGCGACCTCCTCACTGCTCGTCCCGTAGCAGGCGTCCCGGCTCACGCCGACGTCTTCCAGGACGGCGACGACCTCGTCGCCCGCTTCGACCTGCCGGGCATCGACCCCGCGCAGGACGTCACGGTCGAGGTCGAGGGCCGCAAGCTCGTCGTGCGCGGCGAGCGCAAGGACGAGCGGGCCGAGGAGACCGACGGCCGCCGCGTCCGTGAGGTCCGCTACGGCGCGTTCCACCGCGTCGTGACGCTCCCCAAGGCCGCTGACGCGAGCGCGATCAGCGCCCGCTACGACGCAGGTGTCCTGACCGTCACCGTCTCCGGCGTCTACGCCGGGACGACGCCGCAGCGCATCGAGGTCACGACCTCCGCGTCCTGACGGTCTTCCCAGCCTCCCCGTCGCAGGTCACCCCCCTTCGGCCTGCGGCGTGGTGAGATCGACGGGCCCGGTTGCGAGAGCACCGGGCCCGTCGTGCTGTCCGGGGACGCGCGGCACTCACGAGCATGCGGTTGGCGTCGCCCGAGCATGCGGTTGGCGTTCGTCTCGAGGACGAAACCGACGACAACCGCATGGTCGGCACCGAAGGGGCAAGACCCGAGTTGGCGAGGCCACCACCCGAGACCCCGAACCACCGAACCCCCATGTGCCCCAGGGCCCAGACGCCGAGCAGCCGTCAGGCGGCAGTCCCCGGCTCGTCGGCCGCGCTCACCATCGCGACGCTCCGGTCCCACAGCTCGGCCGCGAGCCGCGCGTCGCTCACGAGCGGGTGGGTCGTCGCGATCTTCCGCTTGATGTAGTAGTTCCCCGGCTCCCAGTCGACGCCGGGCGTCGTGGTCGCGAGCCAGACCAGGGTGTCGGCCCCCTTGGCCGACGACGTGAGGAAGCGGCTCAGCACCGTCTGGTACATGACGCGCATGCTGCTCGTCGACGTCGCCGCGAAGTTCGTCGCGACGACGCCCGGGTGGAAGGACGCGGCCGAGATCCCCGACGCGCGATACCGGCGGTCGAGCTCACGCGTGAACAGGTTGACCGCGAGCTTCGCGTTCCCGTACGCCGCGTTGGGCGCGTACGACCGCTCGGCCTCGAGGTCGTCGAGGTGGAAGTCGCTGAACAGCCGGTGCGCGGCGCTGCTCGTGCTGACGACGCTCGCGTGGCTCTCCTCCAAGCGGTCGAGCAGCAGCGTGGTCAGGAGGAACGGCGCCAGGTAGTTCACCTGGAACGTCAGCTCGTGGCCGTCCTCGGAGACCTGACGGTCGGCCATGATGCCGCCCGCGTTGTTCGCGAGGACGTCGATCCGCTCGTAGCGGTCGAGCAGGTCGGCTGCGAGCGCCCGCACCTCGGCCAGGCGCGCGAAGTCGGCCACGAAGAAGTCGGCCCCGACCTCCCCGGCCACCGCGGCGGTCTTCTCGGGCGAGCGCCCGACGACCACGACCCGGTGCCCGTCCGCCGCGAGCTGCCGGGCCGCGGCGGCGCCGATCCCGTCGCTCGCCCCGGTGATGACGATGGTCCTGCGTGCCATGTGCCGCCTTACCTCGTGTCGTGCCGCCGGCGCTCGTCCCGGCGCGCCCTCGCCGTGCGGCCGGCCCCTCGCCCGCCACCCGGTCCCCTCGGAGCGTAGACCGAGCACGGGGGCAGCCGCACGACCGGCCCCTGGGCGGCACACGCCGCCGCTCCCCCGGACCACCGCACGGACGACGACGACCGCCCGGGCGGGCTACGCCGTCGGGCCCTCTGCGCGTGCGAAGCGTTCCCGCAGGCCCAGCGCTGCCGACCGCCACGACGCGGCCCTCTTGATCGTCGCGCCCATCTCGCCCTCGTCGACCGGCACGTGCACGACGCGCACCCCCCGCTCGGCCGCGAGCGCCAGCATGGCGTCGGTCGACTCGGGGAACGCGAGCTGCAGCAGGACCGACGTCGTGCACGCCTGCCGCTCGCCCTCGCCGAAGCGGCGCTTGTAGACGATCTCGGTCACGGTCCGCCGGGTGAACAGGTCGCGCTCCGCGACCGCCTCGGGCCCCTCGTCGGGCGCGTCGTCGCCTGCGGTGCCGCCGACCTCGAGGAGGCGAGCGACGTCGTCGGGCAGGGGCACGACCGCCAGGTACAGCGACACGAGCAGCTCCGAGACCTTGCCCAGGACCCAGCCGCGGCCGGGCAGGCGCGGGATCACGCGCAGGTACTGCGCGAAGTTCGCCTCGAGCGCGTCGGCCGACAGGCTCGACCACGCGGGGTGCGTGCGCAGCTCGATCACGCGGTCCCAGTCGACCGCGTCGCCGTCGAACCCGATCTCCTGCGGGCCGACGTGCACGGCCCCGAACCGGTCGAGCAGCTCGAGCGGCTTGGTCGCGAAGCGCGGCACGTACGGGACCTGGCGCACGAGGCCTGCGGCCGAGGCGTCCCAGTGCGTGGTGAGCGGCAGGTCGGGGCGCGGGTAGACGTCCAGGGCCCGGCCCACCCAGCCTGCGACGAGGTCGTCGAGCCCGGGCTTCGCGGGGGTGTCCGCGAGGCCCGACGGCGGCGCTCCGGTCGGGTCGGCGGGTGCGGCGGGGGTGGTGGCTGGGTCGGGCGTGACGTCGGTGTCGGTGGGGGCCGGGTCGGCTGCGACGTCCGGTGCCGGGGCCGCGGTCGAGCCGAGCGATAGGTCCTTGTCCACGGGCTCCCCTGGGTCGGCGGCGGTCCGCGCTCCCGGGCCGTGCGCCCGGTGCGGTCGACTCCGGAGACTATCGGAGGTGCCGAGCATGTGGTTGTCGTTCCACGAGCATGCGGCCGTCGTCCGGTCCGGCCCGATTCTCGACGACGACCGCATGCTCGGCACCGCAGGGTGAACGGTGCGACGCTGGGGCGATGAGCGAGGATCCCGGCGCGGGCGGCGGCCAGGCGGTCGACGGCCTGTTCGCCCTGCCGCTCGACGAGTTCGTCGCGGCCCGGAACGTTGCGGTCAAGCAGGCGAAAGCAGCGGGCGACGCCGTGGGCGCAGCCCGGCTGCGCGCGCTGGTCAAGCCGACGGTCGCCGGGTGGGTCGTCAACCAGGTCGCCCGCACGCACGGGCACGCGATCGACGACCTCGTGGCTCTCGGCGACGAGCTCCGGGCTGCGACAGAGGCCCGCGACCGCGCGCGGCTCACCGAGCTCGACCGCGAGCGCCGACGGCAGGTCGACGCCCTGGTCGCCGAGGTGTCGTCGGCGGGCGTGGGCGGCAGGGCGGTGTCGGGCGAGGCGCTGCGGCGGCTGGGTGAGACCCTCACCGCGGCGGTCATGGACCGCGACGCCGGGGCGCTCGTCCGAGCAGGGCGGCTCACGCAGGCGCTCCAGTACGTCGGGTTCGGGATCGTCGACGAGAGCGGTGAGACGGCCGACGTCGTGTCGTTGAGCGCCGAGCGCGAGGCCCGGCGAGGTGCTGGTGCGCGGCGCGCTGCGGCTGCGGAGCCGTCGGGACGCGCTGGGGAGCCTCACGTCGAGGCGCCCGCCGACGAGCCGGTCGCGGCCGAACACTCTGGATCGGATACCGCCCTCGAGTCCGCCGAGCGCGAGGTCGCGGAGGCGGCCGCGGACATCGACCGGCTCGAGGGTCGCCGCGACCAGGCCGCCGACGCCGTGCGCGAGGCGAGCGACGCCGTCGGGCCGTTGGACGCACGCCTGGCCGCGCTCGACGAGGAGATCGCCCGGCTGACCGCCGAGCGCGACGACGCGCACCGCGCGCTCGACGAGGCCCGTGCGGCGCTCGCCGCGGCCGAGGAGGAGCTGGCCGGCGTGGACGCCGAGCTCGCGGCCGCGGAGGGTCGCGCCGAGGAGGCGAGGCGACGCCGTCGGGCGGCGCGCGCGAAGGGCTGAGCTGGTTGTCCCCTGTCCTGATGTCTCGATTCTTGCGACACGCCATGTTGCGTGAGACTGTGTGTCTCTAGATTAAGGACATTGGGTCATGCTCTACACCCTCCCCGTGCTGACTGCCGACGACGAGCGCGTCCTCGGTGAGCTCTCGACGATGCGTAGTGCACTCGCCGATCAGATCCGCACGCCCCGACGGTGGGTAGGGAGGCTTCGTAAGACGGCCGTCGCACGGGCGATCCAAGGGTCGAACAGCATCGAGGGGTACAACGTCGCCCTCGACGACGCCGACGCCGCGATCGAGGGCGACGAACCGATCAGCGCTGACGTCCAGACGTTCCGTGAGATCGCGGGCTATCGCCAGGCGCTCGGGTTCATCCTGGCGACCGCCGGCGACGAGAACTTCACGCTCGACGCGTCGATCCTCCGTTCCATGCACTACATGCTCCTGTCCCACGCTCTCGACAAGAGCCCCGGTCAGTACCGCCGCGGGGAGATCTTTGTCTCGGACGAGGCGACCGGCCGTCACCTCTACGCCGGGCCTGACGCCGGCCTCGTTGCAGAACTCGTCGACGAGCTCATGCGGTGGACCTCCGACCATCCGGACCTCGATCCGTTTGTCAGCGGTGCGATGGCGCATCTCAACCTGGTCATGATCCATCCCTTCCGCGACGGCAACGGCCGCATGGCTCGCGCTCTGCAGACGCTGGTACTGACCCGAGCAGGCCTGAGCGCTCCCGAGCTGTCGAGCATCGAGGAATGGCTCGGGGCAAACACCGAGGACTACTACCGTGTCCTGGCGCGATCCAGTGACGGCACCTGGAGCCCGGGCCACGATGCCTCCACCTGGGTGACGTTCTCGTTGCGCGCGCACCATCTCCAGGCACAGGCCGTCCTCGACCGCGTATCGCGCGCCTCGAGGGTCTGGAGCATGCTCGACGATCTCGGGGCGAGCAAGCGGCTCCCCGATCGATCGCTCGACGTCCTCTACTCGGCCGCGCTCGGCATGCGGGTCCGGAGAGGGCCGTACGTGCGTGAAGCCCAGATCGACGAGCGCACGGCGAGCCGTGACCTCAAGCTGCTGACCGACGTCGCACTGCTGCGCGCCGTCGGTAGCACCAAGGGGCGGCACTACGTCGCCGGGCCGGCACTCGACGCCGTGGTCGCCGTCCGCAGGTCTGCTGCCGAGACCGTGGATCCCTACCCCGGATTCCGCGCGAGCCTCTACTCGTAGGACGCCGTCCACGGTCGAGCAGCAGACGAGACACGGTTCCGAGTGACCGCGTAGCGGTCGAAACTGCCGCGACACCGCGCCGAAACACGCGGGTGGCAGCCTCGCTGTGGGCGCACGGGGGTGCGCGCCCTCCCCAGATCAACCGCCGCCGTCGGCGTGCTTCGCCCTGCCCTCGGCGCACTCGGAAGGGACATCTCCGTGACCACACACGTACGACGACGGCGCCTCCTCGCCGCCGCTCCGGTCGCCCTCGCCGCGATCGCCGCGCCGATCGCCCTGGGTCTGACCGCGACCACGGCCGTCGGCGCTCCCGCCGACCAGGCCTCGGCCGGGCTCGCGTTCGGGGCGCCCTTCTACACCGAGGCCGACCTGACGGGCGACGGCACGGTCGACACCGACGACCTGTCGCTGCTCGTCGCGGCGGTCGGGACCACGAGCACCGACGCCGGCTGGGCCGACGTCGCGGCCGCCGACCTCGACGGCAGCGGCGTGATCGACGTGACCGACGTCGCCGCCCTGTCCCAGCGCATGCTCTACGACGACGGCGCCTTCACGCTGCTCGAGGCGAGCACCGTGGACATCCAGAAGGCCATGGCCTCGGGCGAGCTGACCGCGGTCGAGCTCACGCAGATGTACCTCGACCGGATCGAGGCGTACGACGACCAGATCAACTCGATCATCACGGTCAACCCGCACGCCCTCGAGATCGCGGCCGAGCTCGACAAGGAGCGCGCCGCGGGCGGCCCGCGCAGCATGCTGCACGGCATCCCCGTGATCGCGAAGGACAACTACAACACCGTCGACATGCCGACCACAGCCGGGTGCACGTGCCTCCGGGCGAACCAGACGTCGTCGGACGCCCAGATGATCGAGAACCTGCGGGCCGACGGCGCCGTCATCCTCGCCAAGGCCAACCTCTACGAGTTCGCGGTCAGCACCACGACCGACAGCTCGCTGGGCGGCACCACGACCAACCCCTACGCGCCCGGCAAGACGTCGGGCGGGTCGAGCGGCGGGTCCGGGGCGTCGATCGCCGCCAACTTCGCGGTGATCGGGCTCGGCACCGACACGGGCGGCTCGATCCGCATCCCCTCGTCGTGGAACGCGCTCGTGGGCGTGCGTTCGACCGTCGGGCTCACGAGCCGTGACGGGATCGTCCCGCTCGCGCTGTCCCAGGACACGGGCGGACCCATGACACGCACCGTGACCGACGCGGCCATCGCGCTCGACGCCGTCGCGGGCTCCGACCCCGAGGACGCCGCGACCGCGCTCACCGACTCCCGGCGACCCGCCTCCTACACCTCGTTCCTCGACGCCGACAGCCTCGACGGAGCCCGCATCGGCTACGACCCGACGACGATCGGCACCAACGCGACCGCCAAGCGCCTGTTCGCTGACGCCGTCGCGGACCTCGAGGCCCGCGGGACCGAGGTCGTGCCGCTGGCCATCACGGACATGGCGACCATCCAGACGTGGTCGTCGGGCAGCACCAACGAGTTCGGCCACGACCTCAACGCGTACCTGACGAAGTTCGCCGCCCCGGCCGTGCCGTACCGGTCCCTCCAGGACATCGTGGCGTCGGGCGGCGACTACCTCCCTGCACTGGCGGGCACCCTGCGCACCCGCTCGCTCGTGACCCAGGAGACGTACGACGCGTGGAGGACCCAGCACGACGGCGAGATCGCGTTCGGCCGCCGGGCCATCGAGGGAACCATGGACGCGAACGACGTCGACGCGATCATCTACCCCTCGACCTCGGGACCGACCGGCTACTCGAGCGGCTCCAACAACCGCCTCAGCCCGTTCTCGGCCCTGCCCGCCGTGACCGTGCCCATGGGCTTCGCGTCCGCCGAGCTCGACGGCTCGACGAGCGACGGCGCACCGATCGGCCTCGAGTTCATCGGCCGCGCCTACGACGAGGGGACGCTGCTCGGCCTGGCCTACGGGTACGAACAGGGCTCGCTCAACCGCCACGCACCCGCGCTGTTCCCCGAGCTGGAGGGCTGAGCCGTGCGGACGACGACACCTGCTTCACTGTTCGAGAGGACGACCACCATGGACCGAGCCGTTGGATCACGGGCACCGCAGCGGGGCGCCGCAGGACGGCTGGCCGCCCGGCGGGTCGTCGCCGGTGCGGCGACGCTGACGCTCGCGGGGGCGACGCTCCTCGGCGGCGCCGGAGCGGCGAGCGCCGCGACGACCGTCGGCTCGTACACGGTCACGGCCTCGACCCCCGCGGTCGAGGTCGGCGATACCGTCTCGGTGACCGTGGCCGCCTCCGGGGTCACCGACCTGTTCGCGTACGAGCTCACGGTGGGCTTCGACCCCGAGGTGCTCGAGTACGTCGACGGCAGCGGGACCACCGACATCTCCGGGTTCCACGAGGCGGCGCTCGGTCCCGACGGGTCCTCGGTCGTGCTCACGCAGACCAAGCTCGGCACCTCGCCGACCGCCGAGGGAGACCTGACCCTCGCGACCCTCGACTTCGTGGCCGTGGGCGCGGGGGACGGCGACGTGACCGCAGAGCGGGCCACGCTCGTCGACGCCGCGACCCAGGCGACCGAGGTCACGGGTCTCGGGACCGCGCCGATCACCGTGACGGCCGTGGCGGTCGAACCGACCGACCCGCCCACCGACGAGCCGGGGACGGGCGGTCCTGGCACCGACGAGCCCACCGACGACGCGACGCTCGTCGACTCCGACGGCGGGTCGGACCCCTGGTCGACCGGAGGCACGGGCTCGGGCTCGCTCGCCTCGACCGGTGCGACCGTCGGCCTCGCGGCCGGCGCGGCGTTCCTCGCTCTGCTGGTCGGCGTCGGGCTCGTCGTCGCAGCCCGACGCCACCGCGCCCGCCAGGCGGAGGGCGGCGCGGAGTAGCGCCGCTCCTGCCCCCGGCACAGGGGCGGGAGCGCGGAGCGCGCCCGTGGGGGGCGTGCTCGACGGAGCGACGGGCCGGGCCTCGGAGACGAGGTCCGGCCCGTCGTGCGTCGTGCTGCTCCGGGGCTCAGTCGCTCGACGGCGGGGCCGTGCGCTCCGGTATGTACACCTCGATCGAGACGTCGCCGGGGTCCGGAGACTCGGACGGTGCCGTCGTGGCCGTGTCGGTCGGTTCGGGCGACGGCCCGTCGGTCGGATCGACCGGCGGCGGGCTCGTGGGCTCGGTGGACGGGTCGGTCGGTGACGGGTCGGTCGCGGTCGGCGAGGGTGACGCGGGACCCGAGCCCGCGCCTCCCTTGCACCCCGCGAGCAGTCCGACGGACACCAGGACGCTGGCCGTGATGGCAGCAGTACGCACAGCAGATCTCCCCTGAGTTGGTATGCCTGTCCAGGTTAGAAACGATTCGACGGACTCGCGCGTCGAAGGCCTGTGCACCCGCGAACCTTGTGGACGACTTCGTCGTCGCGCGCCCCACCTGGCACCCTGGTCTCCGTGCCCGGATTCGCCGTGATCGACCTCGAGACCACTGGGTTCTCGCCACGCCAGCACGACCGCATCGCCGAGGTCGCCGTCGTCCTCACCGACGCCGCCGGCCGCGTCCAGGACGAGTGGTGCACGCTCGTGAACCCCGAGCGTGACCTGGGCCCGCAGCACGTGCACGGCATCAGCGCGGCCGACGTGAGCCTCGCGCCAACGTTCGCGGTCGTCGCGCCGCACCTCGCGCGGCTCCTCGAGGGGCGCGTGATCGTCGCGCACAACGCGAGCTTCGACACGCGCTTCCTGCGCGCCGAGTTCGGGCGCGTGGGCCTGCCCGTGGGGATCGACCCGCTCGCGTGCCTGTGCACCATGCGCCTGGCCGGGACGTTCCTGCCGTCCGCGCCGCGCGGTCTCGCGATCTGCTGCGAGCTCGCGGGCGTGGTGCACGACGGCGCGCACTCGGCTCTCGGCGACGCCCGCGCCACCGCAGGGCTCCTCGAGCACTACCTGGGGCTCGACGACGCCGACCCGCTCTGGGCCCAGGCCCACGAGGCGTCTGCCACGCACTCGTGGCCCGGCCTTGCAGCCTCGGGCGCCTTCTCCCCCGTGCTGCGCGGCGCGAGCCGGCCCACGGGCCACTGGCTCTCGGGCCTGTCCGACCGCCTCGACCGCGTGCCCTTCCCCGTCGAGGCCGACGACTACCTCGCGCTTCTCGACCTCGCCCTGCTGGACCGGTACGTGTCCTTCACCGAGCGCGGCGCCCTGCTCGCCGCGGCCGAGGAGGCGGGGCTCGGCCGTGCGCAGGTCGAGTCGCTGCACCGCGGGTATCTCGACGCGCTCGCGCGGGTCGCGCTCGAGGACGGCGTGCTCTCGGACGCCGAGGTCGCAGACCTCCACGAGGTCGCCGGCCAGCTCGGGATGGACGCGGACGACGTCGCGGCGGCGGTCGAGCGCGCGGCGTCCGGTCCGGTGCTCGCCACCCTGCCCGACGGCGGAGCGCACCCGCGCTCGGAGGCGAGCGACGCCGTCGGGACGGGTGGGGACGACGGTGTTGACGGCGCCGGTGTGCCGGGTGGGGCCGTCGCGACCGTGGCCGCGCGGCCTCGGTTCGCGCTGGCTCGGGGCGACGAGATCGTGCTGACCGGGGCCATGACGCGGCCCCGCGAGGACTGGGAGCGCGAGGCGCGGGCGGCCGGACTGTCACCCTGGCCGAACGTCACCAAGCGCACACGCGTCGTGATCGCGGCCGACCCGGACTCGCTGTCCGGGAAGGCCCGGACCGCGCGGCGGTACGGGATCCCCGTCGTGAGCGAGAGCGTGCTCGAGGAGCTGCTGGGGCGGGTCGAGGTCACGGGGGTGCGATGACGTCGTGCGTCGTCGGGCGGATCTGGACGCGTGGCGCGCCGAACCCCCGGACGATCGCGGCGGCATGGTCCAGGACGGCGAGCGAGCCGTCGACCACGCACACGTCACGTCGGCTGTAGTGCCCCCACAGCGGTGTCTGCTCCCGCTCACCGGTCTGTACGTCGACGAGGCGGGCCGCGCTCCACTGCCCGTGGTGGACGGACTCGACGACCTCGACGACCCGGCCACCCTGGACCGTCGCGGCCAGCGCGACCATGCGTGCCCACCGGCGGCGGCACCGTGCCACGAACCACACCGGCCCGGCGATCGTGGCGGCGACCATGGTGCCGAAAGTGATCGTCCGCAGGCGCTCCGTGATCCCGGGCGTCTCCATCGTGAACAACAACAGGAGCACGAGGAGGTATGGAGCGAGCAGCACACCGACGAACGGCAGCAACAGTCCGGTGAGGGTCGGTCGCACCCAGTAGTGCGTGAAGAACCACGGCAGGTAGACCGCGAGCGCCATCGCGTTGACCGCCCCGTGATACGCGAGGTCCTCGTCACCGCGCCCCACACCCACGATCCACGACACCAGGACCGTGCAGGCGCCTGCGACGACCAGTCCCGTGAGGACCGCGCTCGCGACGCCCCACACCCATGTGACGCCCTTGCCCATGCTGGCTCCCCCTGCTCGATCGCACCGCGCCGAGTGCGCGCTGCATCGACGGGACCATCGTGGCGGCGTCGAGGGGTGGCGCCAGGGTTGTCCACAGGGGCCGATGGCCCGTCCTACGCGACGAGTTCGATCGTGCAGCGGGGGCCGGGCGCGCGCGCGAGCCGCGCATCCGTCGTGACGAGGGTGGCGTCGAGATGTTCCGCGAGCGCGACGTCGGCGGCGTCGTACGTGCTCAGGTCGGGGCCGAGCTCCCAGGCTCGGGCGGCCAGCACCTCGAAGGGCCAGAGCTCGACGGGCAGGCGACGCAGAGCGTCGAACGCGATGCGCGCCTCACCGTCCGACAGCAGTCCTGCTGCGCGACGACGGCGCAGCACGTTCGCGACCTCGTACGGAAGGAGCGACGGAGCGAACAACGTGGCGCCACGGAGCAGCTGGGCAACCGTATCGCCCCGCGTCGACGGGTCGATGAGCAGCACGACGACCGCCGACGCATCCGGCACGACGAGACCGCCCTGACGGTGCTGACTCACCGGCGGTCGGCGGCGAGGTCCGTGGTCAACGAGTCCATCTCGAGCGCAGGGAAGCCCCGGGCGTTGCGACGGATGTCGACGAGGACGCCCTCGAGCGACGGCTTGGCCGCCAGGTCGTCGAGGGCCTGGGCGAGGTACTCCTGCAGCGATCGCCCTGAGGCGGCCGCACGCGAGGCGAGCTCGTCGCGCACCTCCTGCGGGACGTCGCGGATCGTGATCGAGACCATGCCTGCACTCTACTGCTGATGCTGCTGATCTCGCAGCACGCGGGACGTCCGGGTGAGACACACCGGATGCTGGAAGCCGATCAGCAGGTCCCGACGACCGCCCACGCTCCCCACTGCGACGTCCCGGGCGTCTCGCCCTGGGTCCACCACCTGGCCGTGTAGGTGCTGCCGGCGTGCGAGACCGTGGCTCCGCCCGTGTAGACGGCGCCCGCGCTCCAGGCCGGAGCGGTGCACGCGGGCGTGGTGGGGCTCGGCGACGGTGAGGGCGTCGGGCTCGGGGTGGGCTCCGGCGTCGGGCTGGGTTCTGGGCTCGGCCCGCCGCCCACCGGCGAGACGGGGATGCCCGGGTTGACCAGGCCGTCTCCCCCGACGACCGTGTTGTCGCTCGTGACCGTCACCGGACAGGTCGCCGCGTCGTAGACGGTCACCTCGATCGCGTACCGCCCGGGCCCGACGGCGCGGCTCAGGTCCGAGGAGTTGTTCCGAAACGTCGTGCCGCAGCCCCAGCCGGGCGACTGCTGGTGCGTCTGGAAGCCTGACTTGGTGGTCCCGACGCCGACGTTGTCCTCGACGACGTAGTCGTTGCCCTTGATGTCGACCCACGAGTCGTCGTAGTTGGCGCCCGTCAGCCCGTCGCCGTAGAACGTGTTGCCTGCGATGCGACCGCCCCGCGTGCCCTCCTTGATGTCGACGTTCTCGCCGCGCACCAGCGGGCCGATGACGTTGTCGAGGATCTGGACGTGGTCGGACGTGTCGCTGTAGGTGTTGGCGGACCCGACGTAGACGCCCTCGCCCATGCCGCGCCCGTCCTGCCCGGTGTCGAAGATGCGCGAGTTCCGCAGGACGCCGTAGCTGCTCGACGTGCGGAAGTGCACGCCCTCCATGGTGAGGTCGTGGACCGTGACGCCGTCGATCGTGACGTGGTCGGACGAGTCGACCATGATGCCCTTCTGGGCGTTCTGGACCGTGATGCCGCGGACCGTCCAGTGATCGGCGTCGGTGAGCTGGAGGACGTTGCCACCGCCGCTCGAGGTGCGCAGGACGGCGTTCGCGGACCCTTCGAGGGTGATCGGGGCCGACGCCGTGGCCGGGCGGCCCGCGACCTTGAAGTTGCCCGTGTAGACGCCATCGGCGAGGTGGATGGTCTGGCCCGGGGCGGCCGCCGCGAGGGCCGACTTGAGCTGGGCCGCGGTCGAGACGGAGACGGTTTCGGCGGCGGCCGCCGGTTCGGGTGAGGTGGTGGCGACCGCGAGGAGGGCGAGGGTCGCTGCGGTGGTAGCTGCGGCGAGGAGGCGCCTACGCTGGGCGGCCGTGTGGGTGGTGGGCGCGGTGAGCGGGGCACGGCGGGTCGTGAGCGTGGCGCGGCGGGCCGCGAGCGGAGCGCGGCGCCGTTGCCACGCGGTCGGTGTCGTCATGCGTGGAGGATGCTCGCACTGGGTGCGGGTGGTCAACGGGTTGCAGCGAAGAGTGTGGGAACTACGTACAAGCACGGTCACTCGCTCAGTCCAAGAACGCGTCGGTCTGCCCGTCGACATCTCCGCGGGTCGGGAACCTAGACGACCCCCTGCTCGCGACCCCGAGGCCCTCGCTCTTGCACAAGGTCTCTTCGAGTTGCTATCGAACGCAACGTCACATGTGCATTCCTAGAGGCAAAGGCATGGGAACTAACGGGCTCTTCGCAGTTGAGGGTGTAGAGCGGGTCGGCGCGTCGATCCGGGGATAGAGGTCGAGGTCTTCCGATGATGGGAGTTCTGACACCGCCCA
>NZ_JBHXCQ010000013.1:155920-206662 GCF_042726295.1 Oerskovia sp. NPDC060338 | reverse complement strand
CCCGCGTTTTTTATGTTACGGCGACCCCCGAGTTCTTCACCCTAGGATTCGTCGGCAGCGTCTGTTGTGTATAAGAGACAGCAGCCGTGGCGGTGCGCCGCGGAACGACCCCGTGGGCGTCGCTCGCCTCGCGGGGGCCCGGCGCGGCGAGACTCGTCGAGCGTGCAGTTCGGGCTGCACCGGGAGTTCACGCACAGCCCGAACTGCACGCTCGGAGAGAAGACCCCCTCGGCGGCCCCCGCTTGCACCGTCCACAGGGCACGCCCGTGCCCCGCTCCCCACAGGGCTAGGAGCAGACCTGCCGGCCCGAGTCACCGTACGCGCAAGACTGCGCGATGCCTACCTCTCCACTTCCTCGACCATTGCGCAGCGATCCGTTCCGGCGGGACACCGCCCCGTCGCTGACGACACCCGCGAAGCTCCGCGGGCCGGGCTACCGCCGCCTCCTGCGCGGTGTTCACATCGCCGCCACCGAGCCCCTCGACCACGGCACGATGATCCTCGGCGCCCGGGCGGCCCTGGGAAGCGACACCGTCGTCTGTGGTCGCAGCGCGGCGTGGTGCTGGGGCGCTCGTCAGGCTGACGCCGACGACCCGGTCGAGATGGCGGTCCCGACCCCCCGTCGGGTCAGGTCACGCCCCCAGGTGGCGATGCGTTCAGCCACCTTCGGGCCGGACGACGTGTGGCGCCGGAACGGGTTCGGACGGGTCACGTCCCCCGTGCGGACGATGATCGACCTGGCCCGGCTCGAACCGCTCGACGTGGCGGTACCGCTGATCGACGCGCTGCTCAGACTCTCCCGGGTCTCGGCCGAGGAGGTCCGCACGGCGGCGGTCGAGCACCGTGGGGCACGGGGAGTCCGCCGCGTACCGCACGTGCTCGCGTTGTGCGACGCGGGAGCGGAATCTCCGCGAGAGAGCACGCTCCGGCTGACTCTCGTCCTCGCAGGGTTGCCGCGGCCCGTGACCCAGTACGTGGTGCGCGACGCGACCGGTCGGTTCGTTGCGCGCGTCGACCTCGCGTGGCCGCACCTGAGGGTCGCCCTCGAGTACGACGGCGCGCACCACGACTCTCCCGACCGCATCCGTCGGGACCGTGCTCGCCTCAACGCGCTCCGTCGGTGCGGGTGGACGGTTCTCGTCGTCGACCGGGCGCAGCTCCGTCGACCTGCCGAAGTCGTCGCCCTGGTCCGCGACGTCCTGGCCGGGCCGTTCGCGAGTGCCCTCTGAGCCACGCCGAACGTGCAGTTCGGGTCGTCTCCCGGCGGCCATTCACAGCCCGAGCTGCACGCTCGGTGACCATCTGCCCGTTCGGTCTCTGCCACGCCGCCCGTGCCGACCGCCGGGCAGGGCGCTACGGTCGAGGAAACCGCTCACGGAGGAGAGGTCCCATGACCGGACTCGTCGCCACCGCCTCGATCCACATCGCCGCCCGCCCCGAGAGGGTGTGGGCCGAGCTGGTCCACCCGTCCGCGACCTGGATGCTGGGCGCGAACGTGGAGACGGACTACCAGCCGGGCAGCACCATCACGTTCGAGGGCCAGTACCAGGGCAAGCACTTCGAGGACCACGGCACGGTGCTCGAGGTCGACCGGCCGAGGACCCTGCGCTTCACGCACTACTCCCCCGCGAGCGGCGTGCCCGACGTCCCGGAGAACCACCACGAGGTCGCGATCACGCTCGCCCCGGACCCCAACGGCACCCGCGTGACGATCCGGCAGGACAACAACGACACCCCCGAGGCGGTCCAGCACTCCGAGGAGCTCTGGCGCACCGCGCTCGCCTCGCTCGCGGGGCACGACTAGGTCGGGTTCGCCGAGCCCTCCGCGAGGGCCCACGTCCGTGCGAACGACTCGGGCGTGATCGGCCGTACATGGTCTCCGACGCCGTCGACGTCGGCCTCGACGAACGGCTGGTCGGTGAGCCCGCCGCGTGGATCGACGACGATCTCGTCGTACGCGTACCGGTGCCACGTGCCGTCCTCGAACCCGACGACCTGACGGACCGCGACGATCTGGCCCCCGACGCGCACGCAAGCGTAGGCGTAGGCGCACCCGTCCAGCTCGCGCCCGCAGGACAGGTACCACCACCGCTGTGCATGTCGGGCGGCGTGGGCCCGAGCCTCGATCCAGCGCGTGAGCCCCGCCACCGCAGGGTCGTGATCCGGGGCACCGAGCTGGTCCCCGGGAGAACGGTGCCGCGACGCCGAGCCGGACACCGCACCACCGTCGAGAGGGCTGCATTCCATCGGACAAGTCTGCCTGCAGGAGGCGCCGGTCCCCACGCTGCGAGGGCTCGGCCCGGCACCACGGACCACGGGGACGACGAAGGGCCCCGATCCGTGTGGATCGGGGCCCTTCGTCCGGTCGGCGTCAGACGACCGGGGATCGACAGCCGGTGGCTGCCGGGAGGATCACTCGGCGCCGGCTCGCAGCTCGCCGGTCGGCGGGAGGTCTGCCGTGGAGATGCCCGTCGGCGCGTTGAGCGCCGCGGTCGCGGCCACGCTCACCGGGCCACGCTCGTGGTCGTCCTTGGAGACGCCGCGGAACGTGAACTCGCCCAGCAGGCCTTCGCCCTCGGCGTCGACCAGGACGACCTGGCCAGCCTTGAGCTCGCCGAACAGGATCTTCTCGGAGAGCACGTCCTCGATGTCGCGCTGGATCGCGCGACGCAGCGGACGAGCACCCAGGACCGGGTCGTAGCCCTTCTCGGCGAGCAGCGCCTTGGCTGCGTCCGTGAGCTCGATGCCCATGTCCTTGTCCTGCAGGCGCTTGTCCAGCTTGGCGACCATGAGGTCGACGATCTGGACGATCTCCTTCTGCGAGAGCTGCGGGAAGACCACCACGTCGTCGACGCGGTTGAGGAACTCCGGGCGGAAGTGCTGCTTCAGCTCGTCGTTGACCTTGGCCTTCATGCGGTCGTAGCTCGTCACCAGGTCGCCGCCGGCGTTGAAGCCGGTCTGGAGACCCTTGGCGATGTCCCGCGTACCGAGGTTCGTGGTCATGATGATGACGGTGTTCTTGAAGTCGACCACGCGGCCCTGCGAGTCGGTCAGGCGACCGTCCTCGAGGATCTGCAGGAGCGAGTTGAAGATGTCGGCGTGCGCCTTCTCCACCTCGTCGAACAGGACCACGGAGAACGGACGGCGACGGACCTTCTCCGTCAGCTGGCCACCCTCGTCGTAGCCGACGTAGCCGGGGGGCGAGCCGAAGAGACGCGAGACCGTGTGCTTCTCCGAGAACTCGGACATGTCGAGCTGGATGAGCGCGTCCTCGTCCCCGAAGAGGAACTCGGCGAGCGCCTTGGCCAGCTCGGTCTTACCGACACCCGTGGGGCCGGCGAAGATGAACGAGCCACCCGGACGCTTGGGGTCCTTGAGGCCTGCACGCGTGCGGCGGATCGCCTGGGAGAGCGCCTTGATGGCGGTCTCCTGGCCGACGACGCGCTTGTGCAGCTCGTCCTCCATCTTCAGCAGGCGTGCGGACTCCTGCTCGGTCAGCTTGAGGACCGGGATGCCGGTCGACATGGCCAGGACCTCGGCGATCAGGTCCTCGTCCACCTCGGCGACGGTGTCCAGGTCTCCGGCCTTCCAGGCCTTCTCCTTGTCCGCGCGCTGCTGCGTGAGCTGCTTCTCGGTGTCGCGCAGACGAGCGGCCTTCTCGAAGTCCTGCTCGTCGATCGCGGACTCCTTGTCGCGACGCGCCTCGCCGATCTTCTCGTCGAGCTCCTTGAGCTCGGGCGGGGCGGTCATGCGACGGATGCGCAGGCGCGCACCGGCCTCGTCGACCAGGTCGATCGCCTTGTCCGGCAGGTACCGGTCGTTGATGTAGCGGTCGGCCAGCGTCGCGGCGGCCACCAGTGCGGCGTCCGTGATGGACACGCGGTGGTGCGCCTCGTAGCGGTCGCGCAGACCCTTGAGGATCTCGATCGCGTGCGGCAGGCTCGGCTCCGAGACGAGGATCGGCTGGAAGCGACGCTCCAGGGCCGGGTCCTTCTCGATGTGCTTGCGGTACTCGTCGAGCGTGGTCGCACCGATGGTCTGGAGCTCGCCACGGGCCAGCATCGGCTTGAGGATGCTCGCCGCGTCGATCGCGCCCTCGGCAGCACCCGCACCGACGAGCGTGTGGATCTCGTCGATGAACAGGATGATGTCGCCGCGCGTGCGGATCTCCTTGAGGACCTTCTTCAGGCGCTCCTCGAAGTCACCGCGGTAGCGGGAACCGGCGACCAGGGCGCCGAGGTCCAGCGTGTAGAGCTGCTTGTCCTTGAGCGTCTCCGGCACGTCGCCGCGGACGATGTCCTGGGCGAGGCCCTCGACGACGGCGGTCTTGCCGACACCGGGCTCGCCGATGAGGACAGGGTTGTTCTTGGTGCGGCGCGACAGGACCTGCATGACGCGCTCGATCTCCGAGGTGCGTCCGATGACCGGGTCCAGCTTGCCCTCGCGTGCGGCCTGCGTGAGGTTGCGGCCGAACTGGTCGAGCACGGCCGAGCCGGACGGCTGGCCCTCGGCGGGGCCGCCCGCAGCGACGGGCTCCTTGCCCTGGTACCCGGACAGCAGCTGGATGACCTGCTGGCGCACGCGGTTGAGGTCGGCGCCCATCTTGGTGAGGACCTGGGCTGCGACACCCTCTCCCTCACGGATGAGCCCGAGCAGGATGTGCTCGGTGCCGATGTAGTTGTGGCCGAGCTGAAGGGCCTCGCGGAGCGAGAGCTCCAGGACCTTCTTGGCGCGCGGCGTGAACGGGATGTGCCCGCTGGGGGCCTGCTGGCCCTCGCCGATGATCTCGGTGACCTGCGAGCGCACACCGTCGAGGGAGATGTTCAGGGACTCCAGCGCCTTGGCTGCGACTCCCTCTCCCTCGTGGATGAGGCCGAGCAGGATGTGCTCGGTGCCGATGTAGTTGTGGTTGAGCATCCGTGCCTCTTCTTGGGCAAGGACGACGACCCGACGGGCTCGGTCGGTAAATCTCTCGAACATGTGCTGCTCCTCACGAGCGGCGTACACCCGCACCGGTGGTGCTCAGGCCTGACCGCAACGACTCTATCCGTGACCAACGGGGCCGACCCCACGGATATGCCCTTGTTCGCCAGGGGCGTGACGAGGGGTTCGGTCCGTGACCTTTCGGCCGAGCGTCGGTGGGCGGCCGAGGAGGCTCGTCCGGGCCCCTGCCCGACGGCGCCGCGCCCCGGGTGCCCCTCGTCTCCCGGGGGCGTCGGGCGAGGTCAGGCGGCCCCCGCGACCGCGAGGGTCGAGGGCAGCCAGAGCGCGACCACCAGGACGAGAACGCTCGCGGCGACCTCTCCCATCCCGAACTGCAACGGCTTGGCCTCGGTCCTCGGCACCCACACCGCCCGGACCGTCAGGCCGGCGAACAGCAGCGCCGCGGGCCACCACGCGAGCCCGGCCGCTGCGAGCGCCGCGCTCACGACGACCCCGGCGGCCACGTGGTAGACGGCCGACGCGACCAGGTAGGAGCGCTCGCCCCGCTCCCGGATGAGCGTCTTCACGTAGAGGATCGTCCCCGCGAAGTACGCCAGCACGAGGACGAAGACGGCCCACACCTGGGGCCAGCCGATCCCCGCGAGGCCCGTGACGCCGTCGGGCAGGGAGATCCCCGGCCACAGGTCCGGCGCCGGACCCGTCCCCGCCGCGAACGCGACCGGCAGCATGAGGCACGCCGCGAGCACCGTGGCCCCGTCGTTGAGCAGCGAGCGCTCGCGCCGCCGGTACGAGCTCCACAGGCTCACCCCGAGCAGGGGGAGGAACAGCGGGACCCAGGCCAGGAGGTCGGGCCGCAGGACCAGGACCGCGACGGCTGGGACGACCGTCGCGATCCCGTACGCCCGCACGGGCGGCAGGTAGCGCGCCTTGAAGCGCGACTTGAGCCACAGGCCCGCGGCGAAGAACGCGAAGTACCCCACGAACCACAGGACGGCGAGCGGCACGTGCACCCAGGCGGGACCGCCGAGCACGACGCCGACCAGCAGCGGCACCGCGAGCATCGCCCACGCGCCGTGCTGGTCGGGGACCCAGCCGGGGCCGCGGCGTCGTCGACGTCCTGCCGGACGCCGCTCAGGTCGCGTGCTCCGCTGGGTCATGCCCCCGAGACTGGCACGCGTCCGCGCAGCCCACGAGGACGTCCCGGCGGGCGGACCACGCGTCCCGGCCGGTGGACTCACCCGGTCCCCGACGTGCGTTCCCGGCGCGCCGACAGCATCGTTGACCCGGGAGCACCGCGAGGGCAGGCTCGTGGCAGGGGCACCCGCCAGTCCGAGGGAGGACGATGCACAAGCCGGACGAACCAGCAGGCGCCCATGAGTCGTGGGAGCAGATCGTCGCCCGTTTCGCGCGCTTCAGCGGCGTGGTGGGCGAGATCTCCGACCCGCTCACGTGGGGGCTGGACCTCGAGGAGGAGACCGTCACCGGGACGGGCGACGACCGCGACCCCACCGAGGAGCGGTTCCTGCGCGCCTACGTGTCGTTCGTGGGCGAGGCGGTCGACGTCGAGACGCTCCGCGTCGGCACGGAGGACCCCGAGCAGATCGACGACATCGTGCGCGCCGCGCTCAGCGGGGCGCTGGCCTCGCCCCTGCACAACGACGTCCCCGAGGGGGCCGAGGGCCCGACCGGCGCAGACTTCGCCGACGCCTACCAGGACTACCGCTCGGCCATGCGTGCGATCGTCGAGGAGGTCGACCTCGCTGCGCTGCAGCGCACGGCCTTCGTGCTCGACGACGTCTCGCACCCGTGCGTGCGGGTCACGGTCCGGGGGACGGTCGCGGTGTACGTCCCGATCGGTGACCGGGCCGTGATCGTGTCCGGCCCGGCCGATCTCGTGGACCGTCTGGACATCTCCACGGCCCCGATCCGCAACCTCCTCCACGGGGACGACGGACCGCGGTTCTGACCCGTCCGCACCCTTCGCGCGGTGCTGACGCCGTGGCGTGATCAAGCAGACACGCCCAGGCGTGACGTGGCTGCCGGGAACGACCAAGATGGGTGGTGCGGACGGTGCACAGTCGCACTGGACGGTCGTCGAGCAAGAGAGCAGGTGACGTCGATGCGTGACGTGGTCGTCGGTGTGGACGGGTCGGTCCAGTCGCAGGAGGCCCTCGACTGGGCCCTCGCCGAGGCAGGCTCACGAGGGGTGCCGCTCACCGCGGTCCTCGCGTGGGAGCCCTCGTGGCAGGACGGTCCGCGCCCGTCGGAGCCCTCAGACTTCAGCCACCTCGCGGACCTCAAGCAGGAGCAGGTCCTGACGCTCCTGGACGAGGCCCGGCACCGGACCGGGGTCGAGGCGATCACGCACGCCGAGCAGGTCCAGGGTTCGCCCGCGGCCGCTCTGCTGGCCCGGGCCGAGCACGCCGAGATGCTCGTGGTCGGCAGCCGAGGGCTGGGACGCCTGGGGCGCCTGGTGCTGGGATCGGTGTCCTCGGCCGTGGTGCAGGGCGCCACCGAGGTCCCGGTCACGGTCGTGCGGTCCCGCGAGGACGCCGACGCTCCCGAGGCTGACGGCGACGCGCCGCGCGTCGTCGTGGGCGTGGACGGCTCGCGCACCTCGGTGCACGCGCTGCGCCACGGGCTCGAGGTCGCCCGGCGCACGGGCGCCGTGCTCGACGCCGTGTTCTGCTGGCAGATCGTCACGCTCGCCCCGTTGCCGGACTCGTGGGGCTGGACCCCGCCGATCGACGACTACGAGAAGTTCGCGGGCGAGCAGCTCGACCGTGCCCTCGAGGCCGCGGGCGCGGACCTCCCCGAGGACCACCTGCGCCGCAGCGTGGTGCACGCGCACCCGGCCAAGGGCCTGATCGAGGCGTCCCACGGTGCGGAGCGCCTGGTCGTGGGCAACCGTGGCACGGGCGGGTTCGACCGGCTGCTGCTCGGCTCGGTCAGCCGGCAGGTCGTCGAGTACGCGTCGTGCCCCGTGACGGTCGTGCGTCGCCCCGCCGGGGAGTCCTGAGGCGGGTCAGCCGGTGATCGTGAACCTCGACGTCACGGTCGGCCCCGTCTCGACCACGCTGCCACCGGTCGCCCGGACGTAGCGCAGCCCGATCGAGTGCTCGCCGGGCTCGAGCCCCGACACCACGCGGTCGAGCGGGCGGCCGGTCGCGCCGTGCAGGTTGCCCGTGGCGACACCGTCCACGAAGACCTGCAGGGTCAGCCCGGCACGCCCCTCGATCCGGACGTCGACCGACGGCGTCCAGGACAGCACGGACCCGTCGGCCGGCGTGAGGATCGAGGGCAGCGCGAACGTGAACGGCCCCTGGACGGTGGTCGGCTCGGAGGTCAGCCCGCCACGCTCCTGGGTCACCGTGAGGCTGTCCCAGCCTCCCCTGCTGCCCGACGGCGTCGCACGCCACGTCCCGGCCGGCGAGACGTCCGCGGTGGCCAGGACCGAGGACGCCCCGGACGGTTCGGTACCGCTCAGCGTGACCGTCGCCCCCGGTTCTCCTGTGCCCGAGAGCTCGGGCAGGAAGACCAGCTCGCCCGGCGCCGGGGCGACGAGGGTCGGCGCGACGGGCGGGACGTCGACGGGGTCCACCGGGTCGACGGGGTCCACCGGGTCGACGGGGTCGACGGGGTCCACCGGGTCCACCGGGTCGGGTGGCTCGGTGACGGTGGGCGGCGCCGGGACGACAGGAGCCTCGGGCCCGACCTGGGTGCCCGGCGGAGGCGACGGGCTCGTCCCCGAGGACCCGGACGCCCCTGCCCCGCCGGACGGGCCGGCGCCCGCCTCCGGCGTGCCCGGCTCGGGTGACCCGGTCGCCGCGCCGTCCGGGACGTCCGCGGGGTCGGTCGCCCCGTTGCCAGGGACGTCCTCGGCCTCTTCGCCGACCGGTCCTGGCGAGGACTCCTCCACGGTCAGCTGCTCGGCGACCGCTGGTGGCGCTGCTGCCCACGGCTGCGCGACGACCAGCACACCGGCCGCGACCGCGACGCCCGCACCGACCAGCGCGAGCACGAGCCCGCTCGAGAAGCCACCGCCGGTCGCACCGGCTCCGGACGCCGCCGCGCCGAGCGGGCCGGGTCCACCCGACGCTCCGCCCGGGCCGACGGGAGCCGGGGAGGCGAGCTCCGCCGTCGGGCCGACGAACGCCCCCACCGGCGCCGCGCCCGCCGCACTGCCCAGCACGGACGAGCCTCCGCCCAGGACCGCCGGGACCCCCAGGACCAGCGGGACCAGGAGCAGACCCAGGCGGGAGGCGACCTGGTCGACCTCCTCGACGAGGATCGAGCACGACAGGCACCCCGTCAGGTGCTCCTCGAACCGGTCCTTCTGGCGCGCGCTCAGGGCACCCCGGTTGTAGTCGCCCATCTGCTCGACGGCCCACCGGCACTCGGCGGGGACGCCGGCCGTGTTGACGTGCGCCTGGAGCCAGGACCGACGCAGCCCCTCGCGCGCCCGGTAGGCGAGCGCCGAGACCGACCCCGCGCTCAGGCCGAGCAACGGTGCGACCTCCCGCGGGTCCATGCCCTCGACCTCGGTGTACCAGAGCACGGCCTGCCACCGCTCGGGGAGCGCCTTGAACGCCGTGACGGTGACCGAGCCCTCGATCACGCCGTCGGCCATGTCGACCGGGTCGACGACCTCCGGGACCTCGTCCACGGCGATCGGGTTCGGGGCGCGCGACCAGGAGATCGCGACGCTGCGGACCGTCTGGTAGAGGTACGGCCGGAACGGACCGGTCGGCCCGTGCCCGCCCTGGATCGCGCTCAGGATGCGCGCGAACGACTCCTGGACCAGGTCGTCCGGGTCGAACGACGACGTGACCCGACGGGCAGCACCGCGACCGGCACCCGCGTGCCGGGTCCACAGCACCCCGTAGGCGTCCCGCGAGCCCCGGCGCACGGCGTCGACGAGCTCCTCGTCGGCCAGTGCCTCGAGGTTCTTCTCGCTCGTCGTCCCCATGGGCGTCCCTCCGGCGTCCCGGTGATGACGCCGGGCGCACGATCGGGGGCGCCCCGCGCCTGCCACGAGGTGCCCGTCACGAAGAGAGACACGCCTCGGACACGATCATGACGCGACGGTGACGTGTCTCTCAGCGCGCCTCTGCGCTCCGGTGGGGGCGATCGGTCAGTGCGTCCGGACGTCCAGCCCCAGGGACTCGGCGAGGACGAGCGCCTGAGCAGGATCGACGATCGCGCCCTGCACCGTGCTCGACAGGGGGTCGAGCGAACGGAGGTCGCTGCCTCGCAGGTCCGTCCCCGTGAAGTCGGCCTTGTGCAGCCACGCGCCCGACAGGTCGAGGTCACGCAGCACGGCGCCCTGGCAGCGCGCGCCCGTCAGGTCTGCCTCGCGGAACCGCGCGCCGGTCAGGGTCGCGCTGCGCAGGTCCGCACCGGGGAGGCCCACGAACGACCAGTTGCCGCCCACGACCTTCATGAGGTCGAAGCCGCACTCGGTGAAGACCGAACCGACCGTCTTGCAGCGCGTGAACGTGGTGTCGAAGAACGAGCAGCGCGAGAACGTGCAGTTCGCGAAGGCCGAGTCCGTGTGGGTCGACGCGTTGAAGCGCACGTTGCGGAACGTGCACCCCGTGAACGTGGCGCCGGTCGTCGTGATCTCCGAGAAGTCGCAGTCTCCGAACGCCACTCGCTCGAACACCTCGCCGTCGAGGTCGCGTCCGTACCAGTCCTCCCGGTCGACCGACGAGTCGGTGGGCGGGGTGGGGTTGCCGTGCGTGCGATCAGCCATGCGAGCGACGGTAGCGGGGGGCACTGACGGTTCGCCCGGGGACCGGGGTGCCGAGCACGAGGTTCCGCGCGGTCGAGCACGAGGTCGCGGTCGTGAGAACGGCCAGGGCGACCGCAACCCCGTGCTCGACGCACGACAGGCAGCGGTGCTCGGGGCTACCGGCGGGCGAACGCCCGGCGGAACGCGTAGACCGCCAGGCACGCCCCCGCGAGACCGACCATCCAGCCGCCGGTCCCGAGCGCCGGGCCCGTCGTGCAGAGGGCCTCGCCACCGGACGGGTCCTCGACGCACCGCCGCACCTGGACCGCGACGGCCAGGAACGCCGCGACCGCGGCCAGCACCGACAGTGCCAACCACCCCCAGCCGATACGGCGGGGCGTGCGGTCGTCGGGGGCTCCAGGCTGGTCGGGCACCGTCCGAGGGTAGCGGTCGCTCGCCCCCGTCAACGCACCGACAAACCGCAAAGCCCGCGCTTCCCGAGGCCTCACCGTGGCACACTCCCCCCATGCCTGCCCCCACCTCGGTCGAGGAGCTCCTGGACGCCGAGCGCTCCGGCACGCGACTCAAGTACGTGACCTTCTGGGGTCACGCCCCGCGCCCCGACGGACGGCCCAGCGCCGCGTGCTTCAGCCAGTGGTGGGATTCGCCCTTCACGGTCGACGGCGTCATCTACCCGACCGCGGAGCACTGGATGATGGCCGGCAAGGCGCGCCTCTTCGGGGACGAGGCGGCTCTCGAGCAGGTCCTTGCCGCGGCGAGCCCGGGGGCGGCGAAGGCCGTCGGCCGCTCCGTCCACGGCTTCGACGACGAGGTCTGGGAGGCGGCCCGCTTCGAGCTCGTCGTCCAGGGCACCGTCCACAAGTTCTCCGCGCACCCCGAGCTCCTCGCGTTCCTGCTCGGGACGGGCGACCGGGTGCTCGTCGAGGCGAGCCCTCGGGACCGGGTCTGGGGCATCGGCCTCGCCGCAGGTGACGAACGGGCCCAGCACCCGGCGTCGTGGCTGGGACTGAACCTGCTCGGTTTCGCACTCATGGTCGCGCGGGACCGGCTCCGGGGGTGACGCTCACGGATGCGCGCCCGGCCGAGAGCGCGCTCAGTGCCCGCGCGGCGGGACCTGCACCCGGTCGAGGTCCTCGGCGACCGTGAGCTCGCCGTCGAACACGGTCCTGGCCTCGGCCCAGAACTCCCCCGCGTCCTGGTAGCGCTGCGAGAAGTGCGTGAGGACGAGCGACCGGACGCCGCACTCCGCCGCGACCGTGGCCGCCTGCAGCGCGGTCAGGTGACCGAACGCGTGCGCAAGCTCGCGGTCCCGGTCGAGGAACGTCGACTCGATCACGAGCAGGTCGACCCCGCGCGCGAGCGAGAACACCGCGTCGCACAGGCGCGTGTCCATGACGAACGCGAACGACTGCCCCGGGCGCCGGGCGCTCACGTCCTCGAGCCGGACGGTCCGTCCGTCGCCCGTGACCACCGTCCCCTCGCGCTGGAGCACCCCGATCGCGGGGCCCGCGACGCCGGCCGCGGCGAGGAGCGCGGGCACCATGCGCCGGCCGTCGGGCTCGTCGAGCCGGTAGCCGAACGCCTCGACACCGTGCTCGAGCCGCTCGGCGCGCAGCGTGAAGCCCTGCTCCGGCCGCACGGGCCAGACGACCCCGTCCTCGGCCAGCGGCTGGAGCTCCAGGTCCGCGCGGTGGTGGTACGACGTCGCGTCGATCAGGTGGTCGACCCACGCCGCGCCCGACGCCGGGAACGACACGGGGATCGTGTGCGGCACGCCGTCGAGGCTGATCCGCTGCACGACGCCGGCCAGCCCCAGGCTGTGGTCGCCGTGCAGGTGCGTGATCGCGATCCGCGTCAGGTCCGTCGCCGACACCCCCGCACGGAGCATCTGCCGCTGCGTCCCCTCGCCCGGGTCGAACAGGACGGCCTCGTCGTCCCAGAACAGGACGTAGCCGTTGTGGTTGCGCGTCCGGGTGGGTACCTGGCTGGCGGTGCCGAGGACGACGAGCTCGCGGCGGGACATGAGCGCACGGTAGCGGCCCGGGGACCTGTCGGCACGGTTTCTCGCCTCCGGCAGAGCCCCGGGAGCGGCATCGCTACCAGCCCCGGTCCCCCGGCGCACCGCGGAACGCGTAGATCAGGACCCGGATGCTGAGCACCGCCCCGACGAACAGCATCACGGCGCCGAAGACCGAGTACCAGCTCAGGTCGTTCGTGAGCTGAGGCCCGTTCTCGGCGATCAGGAGGAAGACCCCGCCGACGACGCTCGCCGCGGCGATGATGGTCGAGATGACCTGCTGCACCAGGCTCGTGACGAACTTCCGGTCACCGGGGTCGGAGAAGGCCCGGACGTTGACCGTGAACTTCCCCGACTCGAGGTCCGACGTGATCTTGTTGAGGCGCCGGGGCAGGCGTTCGATCGAGGGAGCGAAGGCCAGGAGCTGCGACCCGGCCTTGGCCCGGATCTTGCGCAGGCTCACCATGTTGCGCAGCAGCTCCTCGCCCTCGTCGCGGGCCGAGGACACGAGCTCGAACGAGGGCGAGAGCAGGTGCAGCGTCCCGTCGAGCGACGCGATGGTGCGGAACGCCGCGGCGACCTGCGGTGGCACGCCCATGCCGGCGTCGTTCACGAGCCGGACCATCGACGCGAACAGCGAGCCGCTGTTCGCCGTCCCGCCGCCGCGGAACCGCAGGATGAGCTGGCCGACGGCACGCTCGAACCGGCGTTCGTCGAAGCTCTCGGGCTGGTCGAGGAGCTCGATGAGCGCGTCGGTCGCCGCGATCGAGTCGTCGGCCTCGACCGCGAGCAGCACGGCCGCGAGCGCGACACGCTCGGCCTCGTCGAGCCGGCCCACCGAGCCGAAGTCGAGCAGACCGAGCGAGCCGTCGTCGCGCAGCAGGACGTTGCCGGGGTGCAGGTCGGCGTGGAAGACGCCGGTCACGACGATCTGGTCGAGCGTGACGCGCAGGAGGCGGGCCGCGATGTCGTGGCGCGTGTCGTCGTCGAACGTCGTGAGGAGCTCGGCCGCGTCCCCCACCGGGACCCCGTCGAGACGGTCCATGACCAGGAGCGTCGAGCTCGACAGCTCGGGGTAGACGCGAGGGATCTCGACGAGGGGCACGTTCGCGTCGGGGTCCTCGACCTGGTGCACGCCCGGCAGGGGGTGCCGCCGCGAACGCTTGATCGTCGCGAGAGCGCCCTGCACGTTGAGCGTGTTCTCGAGCTCGGTCGTGTAGTCGAGCTCCTCGCGCAGCGAGGCCGCGAAGCCCTCGGCGAGGTCCATGATCCCCAGCGACGGACCCCACGACGTGTCGCGCTGGAGCCGGCGGGCGATCCGCAGCACGATCCGCAGGTCACCCAGGACCTGAGACCGCGCCCCGGGCCGCTGGACCTTCACGACCACCTCACGGCCGTCGAGGAGCGTCGCGCAGTGCACCTGACCGACCGAGGCCGACGCGATCGGGTCGGGGTCGAAGTGCGCGAACACCGTGTCGACGGGGGCGCCGATCGACCGCGCGACCATGGCCTCGATCTGCGCCCAGGGGGCGGGCGGGACCTGGCTCTGGAGCCGGGCCAGCTCCTCGACGTATACGGCGGGCAGCAGGTCGGCGCGCGTCGAGAGCATCTGGCCGAGCTTCACGAACGTCACGCCCGCGTCGCTCAGCGCTGCCCGCAGCTCGCGCGCCACGGCCCGTTCCTCGGAGTCCGTGGTCCGCTGGTGGCTGCGTCGGCGCGCCCCGCGGCCGAAGAACCCGCCCAGCCCGTGCCGGAGCATGATCCCCATGATCTGGGCGTACCGCCACATGTCCTTGGACCCGCGGCGCAGCTCGACGACCGCGCGCCAGGGCGTCGGGATGCTGCCCGTGGGCACCAGGAGCTCCAGGACGAGCAGCAGCCCGAGGCCGATCACGAACGACCACGCCCACGCGAGGACGATGATCACGAGCACGACCCCGGGATGGACCGTCAGCGACCCGTCGGCCTCCTGCACCCCCAACTGCTGGAACCCCTCGGTGAGCCCCCACGACCCGATCGAGACCACGAAGATCGTCATGAGGATCGACCGGATCCACCCGACCGGAACGCCCAGGACCCTGCGCGCCGTGGCCGCGAGCAGGAGGACCATGACGATCGTCGCGACGGCCGTGAACAGCGCCGTCGCGATCGAGGAGAGGATCTGCATGCCCCCTACTCTCCCGCGCACCGGGAGCGGGCGCAGGAGGACACGCTCGTCGTGGCCGGGGGCGCCCGCCCACAGGCCCGGCGCCTCGACCGCCTGACCGAGCCGGCCCTCACGCAGTCGTCGGGGAGCGCGCCCTACGATGCTCAGGTGTCCCGGACCAAGGCCGTCGTCGTCGCGTGCGTCACGCTCGTGGGTCTCGCGCTGACCTACGAGGCAGGGGCGATCCTCCTGGCCGAGTCCGACGAGGGAGGGATCCCGCCCGCGTCCGCGGTCCCCGCGCTCCCGCAGGGTGTCACGATCACGACCGACGGGATGGGGTGCGGCTCGGGTGGCTGCTGGCGCGAGCTGACCCTGTCCGGCCCGCCGGGGCAGTCACCCACCGACCTCGCCGCGAGCGTCGCCCCTGCGGGCCAGGCGTGCACCGGACGCAGCTGGATCACCGCGCGCCGAGTCTGCTCCGACGTCACCGTGACGGGGGACGAGGTGCGGTTGAACCTGTACTACGACCGACCGCTCGGGCTCTGACCTCGGCCAGCGGGGTCGCCGGTTCCCGGTCTGCTAGGCCGACGCAGCGTCCTCGGTGTCCGGCTCCGCAGCTCCCGAGCGCTCGAGCGCGCCCCGGTAGACCCTCAGCCGCTCGACCTGGAGCTCGGAGAACATGGGTGCGTCGACGTCCTCGATGGGCGTGGTCCGCAGGAAGGTCAGGATCTCGCTCTGCGTCTCGTCGATCTCGGCGAGTCGTGCTCGGTCGGCGTCGTCGAGGAGCTGCCAGACGTCGACGAAGGTAGGCGCGTGCATCTCCCCAGTTTCAGGTACCTGCCGCCCGGGCGCACGCCGGTCGGGCATCGAGTGACCGCCGTCACAACCTGGTCGGCAGTGCTGAGCGCGGCCCGACGGACGTCCTGGTGCGGCGTGCGCGCGAGGTGCGCGGCGCCGTCGGGCACTCGCGCACACCGGGCGAACCGGACGCCCTGCCGCCATGATGGGAGGGCCCCCGCCACCCGTCCCCCACCCGATCGGAAGCCCCTCATGACGAACCTCGAGCTGCTCACCGACGCGCACCTCACGCGCGCCCGCGACGGCGACAACGGCCGCAGCGCAGAGGTCGTGCTGCACGACGGCGTCCTGCGCCAGACCATCATCGCGATCCTCGCGGGCATCGAGCTGGGCGAGCACAACGCTCCCCCGGCCGCGAGCATCCAGGTCCTGCGCGGGCGCGTGCGCGTCACCGCGCTGGGTGGCGACGAGGAGGTCGGGACCGGCGAGCTGCGCGTGCTCACGCACGAGCGGCACGCCGTCGCCGCGCTCGAGGACTCGGCGTTCCTCCTGACCACTGTGACGAGCGTGCCTGCGGCGCAGTGACGAGCGTGCCCCCGGCGCAGTGACACCCGTGCCCCTCGGCGCAGTGACCGCCACCTAGCCCCGGCTCGGCGGGCCTCCCGTCCCCCCGCCGGGGAACTGGCCCGCGCCGCCGCTCGGCATCTGGCCGCGCTGCTGCGTGCTCCCGCTGTCCCCGAGGCCCGAGAGCCCGGTCGAGGTCTCCTCGTCGGTCACGATCTTCTGCGACAGGTCCGCGAGGACCACCTCGTCGCCCGCCTCGAGCCCCGAGGTGATCTCGGTGGTCTCCTGCCCGACGGCGCCGACCTCCACGGTCACGTCCGTCGCCTTCCCGTCGCGCAGGACCGCGACGGTGCGCGCGGTCCCCGTCGCTCGCACGGCCGACGTCGGGACGACGAGCACGTCCTTGCCGCCCGCGACCGTGATCGACGCCTGCGCCGACGACCCCTCGTAGAGGGTGTCGTCCTGCGGGTCGAGCGCGATCGTCACGGGGTACTCGGGGGTCGAGGACGTGCTCGTGCTGAGCACCCCGATGCTGCTGACCGTGCCCGTGCGCACGGTCGGGTCGTCGGACACGGTCACGGCCGTCTCCTGCCCGACGGCGAGGCTCGCCACCGCGGTCAGCGGCACCGTGGTCTCGACGACGTAGCCGTCGTCCCCCAGGACCGTGACGACCGCGGAGGTCGACGACGCCTCGACCTGGTCACCCACCGCGAGCGCGACCTGCGCGACCGTGCCTGCGATCGGGCTCGTCAGGGTCGAGCGTTGCGCGTCGGCCTGGGCGATCGCGACCTGGGCCTCGGCGAGGTCGATCGCGGCACGGTCTGCCAGGATCTGCTGGGCCGAGGCGACCTTCGACCCGCCGGTCGAGCTGCCCCCCGTCGTGGGGCCCGTGGTGCCGCCCGTCCCGCTGCTTCCCGTGCCGCTCGGACCCGTCGCGCCGCCGGTACCGCCCGCGCCCGAACCGTTCGAGCCCGTGCCGCCCCCTGCCGACCCGTCGCTGCCTGAGGGGCCCGACGGCGTGCCCGCGGTTCCTCCGCTGCCGTCACCGGTCCCGCTGCCACTGCCACCCGGGGTCCACTCCCCGGAGCCGCCCGACCGGTCGGCCGCCAGGGCGTCCTGCGCGTTCTGGATCGCGGCGTCGAGCTGGGCCGCGAGGTCGAGCAGCGAGTGCTGCGCGCCGTCGACGTCGCTCTGCGCGCCGAGGGTCGCCGTGATGGCGTCCTGGCACGTGGTGAGCTCGGCGGCGAGGTCGACACCGTCGGGCGCGTCGTCCTCGGGGTCGGCGGGCGCACCGGCATCGCCGGCATCGCCGGCGCTGTCGGAGCCGTCGGCCGCCGCGGACGCGAGGTCCTCCGCGGTCGCGGCGAGGAACGCGGCGCACGCCTCCTGCGAGCCGACGACGCTCGTCGAGCTCGTCTCGAGCGCCGCGGTCGCGGCGTCGTAACCGTCGAGCAGCGCCTGCTGAGCGAGCTCGACGGCCTCGAGCGCCTGCTCCACCTCGGCCGAGGTCGACGCGCTGCCCGCCGAGGGCGACGTCGCCGACGGTGTCGTGGTCGCGGCGGCCTGCGTCACGGTCGACGACACCGACGTCCTCGCGACGGCCTGCGTCACCCCGGGCGTACCGGTGGACGTGGACGTGGACGAGGACAGGGTGGTCGAGGCGGCGGCACCCGAGGAGGCTGCACCTGACGAAGCGGTCGCGCCGGTCGAGGTGGCCGTCGTGCTGCTCGACGACGTCTGCGACGCCAGGTCGTCCTCGAGCGTCTGCTCGGCCCGCGCGAGGGTCTCCTGCGCGGACTCGACCGCGTCCTCGAGCTCGGTGAGGTCCAGGGTCGCGAGCACGTCGCCCGCACTCACGGTGTCCCCCACGCCCACGGCCACGGTCGCGACGGTGCCCGCGACCGAGAACGCGGCGTCGGCCCGCGCGGCCGACGCGACGGTCCCGGCGGCGTCGACGGTCTGGGTGACCTCGCCCGTGGTCGCGGTCGCGGTCCGGTAGGTGCCCGCGCTCCCCCGGTTCGCGGCGAACGCCGCCCCCGCGCCGACGAGGCTCACGACCACGACGGCCGAGACCCCCGACACGACGAGCTTGCGGCGACGCCTGGCCGCCCGGCGCACCGAGGCCGGGGTCCGCACCGGCTCACCGGCCGCCGTCGTCGCGACCGTCGTGCCCTGGTCGGTCATGCCCTGCTCCGTCGTGTCCTGGTCGGTCATGCCCTGCTCCGTCGCGCCCCGGTCGGCCCGGCGGGCCCGCCGCTCCCGCTCACGCATCGTCGCTCCCGCTCTCGCTCGACGTGTCCTGCCCACCGCGGCCGCCGCCCTGACGGGGGCCGTCGCCGGCCGGGCCGCCCTGGCCCATGCCGCCGAAGCCCGTCGAGCACTCGCCGTCGACGGGGTCGGACAGGGTCAGGGTCGCCGCGGTCACGGTGCCCGAGGTGTCGGTCGCCGTCCCGGACGTGGACTCGTCGGACGATCCGTCGGCCGCGCCCGGTTGCGTCCCCACGCTCACGCACAGCCCGACGGCGAGCGCCGAGGCGTCCGACGCGGCCGTCGTCGTGTAGGTGGTCGAGTCGTCCACGGTCACGGCCGAGCTCGTCGGCTCGGCGGTCGACGAGTCGCTCGACCCGTCGCCCGCTCCCGACCCGGCCGTGCCGCTCGACTCGACCGTGATCTCGGTGCCGTCCACAGCCGTGACCTTCCCGGCCACGATCCCGCCGAAGCCGCCTCCGCTCGGGCGATCGGCGCCGTCGGGCATGTCCGTGGGCATGTCGGTCGGGGCCCCCTCCGGGCGTTCGGGGCGGTCACCCGTCTCGTCGCCGGCGTCCTCCCCGGCCGGGGCGTCGCCCGAGGGGCGCTGGCCACCGCCGAACCCGCCCGAGCACTCACCGTCGACCGGCGCGGTCACGGCCACGCTCGTGGCCGCGGCGGCCGACAGGTCGTCCGCGCTCCCCGTGATCGCGACCACGCACGACCCCACGGTCACGGCGTCGAGCGTCGTGGTCGTGGTCCGCGAGACGGTCGTGTCGTCGGTGTACGCGACCGCGGTCTGGGAGTCGGAGGACTGGACCTGGAGCACGCCGTCGGAGATCGCCGCGATCTCCCCCGAGACGCCCCGGGGACCGCTCTGGCTGCCCTGGCCTCCCCGGCCCGCTCCGCCCTGCGCGCTGCTGGTGGCGGTGCTCTCGGCGTCCGAGGCCCCGTCCGTGTCACCGCCCGAGCAGGCGCTCAGCAGCAGGCTCGCGCCCAGCAGGGCCGCGGGGACGGCGAGCAGGCGGCGCGAGCGCGTCGGCCGGGACGCGGGGCTCGGGCGGACGGGTGCGGTGGTGGTCATGAGTCTCTCCTCGACGGCTCCGCGACGGTGCGCGGGACGGACGGACAGGGTGGTGCCTGTCGGGCACCGGGATGGGGGACGGACGGTCGTCGCGCAGGCGGAAGCACGGTCACTCCGAGCGCAGCGCGTCGATGGGCGCGAGCCGCGCGGCCCGGACCGCGGGGTAGACGCCGAACACGACGCCGATCACGAGGGCGATCGCGATGGACCCGACGACCGCGGCGGGCAGCACCACGATCGAGGTGCCCAGCACCCCCGGCAGGACCTTGGCCGCGACGATGCCCAGGGCCGCGCCGATCACGCCTCCCGCGAGCCCGAGGATCGAGGCCTCGACCAGGAACTGACGGCGGATCGCCCACGGTGGCGCGCCCAACGCCTTGCGGAGCCCGATCTCCCGGGTCCGCTCGGTGACGGACACGAGCATGATGTTCATGACGCCGATCCCGCCGACGAGCAGCGACAGCGCCGCGATCCCCGTGAGCAGGACCGTGAGCGTCCGGTAGACCGACGTCGCCGTGGACACCAGGGCGTCCTGGCTGTTGATCGAGAAGTCCGCCGAGTCGGCGTCGGTGATGCCGTGCAGGTTGAGCAGCACGGCCTCGGCCTCCTGGTAGGCCGCGGACAGGACGTCCTCGGAGGCCGCCTTGAGGTAGATGGTCGAGACCGACGACCGCGTGGTGCCACCCATGACCTGGTTCGCCGCGGTGCTCAGCGGGATGACGGCCATGTCGTCGAGGTCGCTCGACGAGTCGGCCCCGGCCTCGGCCAGGACACCGACGACCGAGAAGACCGTGCCCTCGATCGTCACGCTGCGCCCGACGGCGTCGGGCGACCCGAACAGCTCGGTCGCAGTCTCGGCACCCAGCACCACGACCGCGGCCTGGTCGGCCTCGTCCTCCGCGGTGAAGAACTCACCCAGGGCGAGCTCGCGCGCCCGGACGTCGGTCCAGTCCTCGGTCGTGCCGATGACCTGGGTGGTCCAGTTGGTCTCGCTCGTCTCGACCGAGAGCGACGACGTCTTCTCGGGGGCGACCCCGGCGACGTCGGGCGCGTTGACGTCCGAGGCGAGCGCCTCGGCGTCGGAGCGCGTGAGGGTCGCGCCGGAACCGAAACCGCCGCGCATCCCCTCGCTGTCCGTGCTGGACCCGGGCGTGACGATCAGGAGGTTCGAACCGAGCGCGCTGATCTGCTCGCTCACGTCCTTCTGCGTCCCGAGCCCGAGCCCGATCGTGAGGATCACCGCGGCGATCCCGATGAGGATCCCCAGGATCGTCAGGAGCGAACGCATCGCGTGCGACCGGACCGCGGTCCAGCCCGTGAGGAGGGTCTCGCGCCAGGTCACGCGGCCACCCCCGACGTCAGGGTGTCGCTCTGGATGAGCCCGTCGCGGACGCGCACGATCCGGCGCGCCCGCTCGGCGACCTCGAGCTCGTGCGTGATGAGCACGATCGTGCGGCCCTGCGCGTGCAGGTCGTCGAACAGCCCCAGGACGTCCTCGGTCGAGGCCGAGTCGAGGTTTCCGGTCGGCTCGTCCGCGAGGATCATCGCCGGTTCGCCCACGAGCGCTCGGGCCACGGCGACGCGCTGCTGCTGGCCGCCCGAGAGCTCACCGGGCCGGTTCGCGAGCCGGTCGCCCAGGCCCACGCGTTCGAGCGCGGCGGTCGCCCGTGCGCGACGCTCGTCGGGCGCGACGCGCCGGTAGGTCAGCGGCAGCTCGACGTTGCGCCACGCCGACAGCGAGGGCAGCAGGTGGAACTGCTGGAACACGAAGCCGATCTGATGGTTGCGGATCGCGGCCAGGTCCTCCTCGTCCAGGTCGCCCACGTCGTCGCCCGCGAGGCGGTACTGCCCGGTCGTGAGGACGTCGAGACAGCCCAGGATGTTCATGAGCGTCGACTTGCCGGAACCCGAGGGGCCCATGATCGCGACGTACTCCCCCTGGTGGATCGCGAGGTCCACGCCGCGCAGCGCCTCGAACTCGACCGTGCCCGTGCGGTACGTCTTGCCCGCGGCGTGCAGCTCGATGACCGGGCCCTGCTCGTCGGTGGCACGCCCGGCCGCCCGGGGCTCGCCCTCGCGGGCGCGGGCCGGAGCGCCCAGGGTGTGCGCCGTCGTCGGGCCTGCGAGGTCAGCCATTGCGCTGTCCCCCGCCCTGGCCGCCCGGGCCACCCATCTGGCTGGGGTCGAAGCCCTCGGGGACCTGGCTCGGGTCGAAGTCCCCGCCGCCGGGCATCTGCCCGGTCTGGCCCGACTCGCCGCCCGTGCCGGTCTCGGTGCGCTGGACGACCTGGACCAGGACCTCGTCGCCCTCCTCGAGGCCGCTCGTGATCTCGACCAGGCTCCCGGTCGTCTCGCCGACCGTCACGACCGTCGTGACCTCCTCGCCGTCCTCGCCCGCCTGCGTGACGACCGACTCGCCGTCGACCGTGCGCACCGCGGCGCTCGGGACCGTGAGCACGTCGGTGCGGCGCTCGTAGATGATCTCGGCGTCTGCGGTCACACCGTCGTGCAGGCCCTCGGGCGAGCCCGTCACGGAGATCGTGACCGGGTACGTCGCGGTGCCCGACGACGTCGAGGGCAGCAGACCGATCGTCGCGACCGTGCCGAAGACCGTGTCCTCGAGCCCGTCGACCGTGAGCTCGACCTGGTTGCCGACCGCGAGGTGGGGCAGGTCGGAGTCGCCCACCGTGGCCGTCGCCTCCCAGGCGTCGGTGCCCACGATCACGAAGGCCGCGCCCGACGAGGTGGTCGTGGTGCTGCTCGTCGCCCCCGGGGCGGACCCGCCGGCTCCGCCCGTGGTGCCGGAGTCCGCACCGGAACCGGACGTGCTCGACGTCGTCGAGCCCGTGACGGCCTGCCCCACCGACACGTTGACCTCGGTCACGAGGCCCGCGGCAGGGGCCGTGAGCGTCGCGCCCGCGAGCGCCGCCTCGGCCGCGGTGACCGCTGACTGCGCGACCTCGACCTGCGCCTGGTCCGCGCTGATGCGCGCGAGGTCGGCGGCCGAGCCGTCGGACGAGTCCTGGCTGTCGGCGAGCGTCGCCTGCGCCTCGGCGAGGTCGGCCTTCGCGGACAGGACCGCGGCGTCGAGCTGCAGGGTGTCGATCGTCGCGAGCGCCTGGCCCGCCTCGACCGTGTCGCCTGCCTGCACGTCGACGGCGGTCACGGTGCCCGACCCGGCGAACGACACCTCCTCCTGGACGCTCGGCGTGAGGGTCGCGGTCGTCGTGACGCTCTGCTGGACCGTGCTGAGGCTCGCGGCGACCGACTGCGTGGTCGCCTCGGGTGCGGCGGCGGCCGACGAGGGTTGGCGGAGCACGAACCAGTAGACGGCACCGGCCACGAGCGCCAGCGCGAGCGCCCCGGCGATCACCCGCGTCCTGGTGCTCGTGCGTCTGAGCAGCTTGCCCATGTTCTCCCTCACGTCCTGCGCGCACGAGGGCGCGACGGTCAATGAGGGCGACGGTAGGGAGCGGCTCTGGGGTCGTGCTGTCACGAACCTATGCGGAGGCTATGAATCGTGGGGTGATGGCTCGTGCGCTCCGGTCATCTGGGTGCCGAGCACGAGGTTGCGGTCGTTCTCGGGCGGGTAGCGACCGCAACCTCGTGCTCGGCGGTCGGTGGTCGGTGGTCGGCAGCGGGCAACCGGCCACCGGCAGTCGGCAGCGGGCAACCGGCAGGAGGTCAGCGCAGGATCTGCTGGATGCCGCCCCGCTGGTCGCGACGAAGAGGCTCCCGGTCGTCGAGCGCCGTCATGGGGCGGACGGCTCGCCGTCGTACCCGAGCGTCTCGTCGAGCCAGTCGTACGCGCGCTGGTGGAACACGGCCCGGCCCGTCATCTCGCAGTGACCCGTGACGTCCTCCTCGGGGCCGAGCTCGACGTACTCGGTGGGGCAGCCGAGGTTCTCGGCCAGGGTCCGCGCGGACACGGAGAGGTCGTCGCCGACCGTGCGGCAGACCAGCGTCGGGCACTCGATCAGGTGCTCGCGCCCGCGCATCGTGTAGTCGCGCGTCATCCTGATGAGCTCCATGGGATCGTCGACGCCGTGCACCCACAGGTTCCGGCGCAGCGCCCACCCTGCCGAGGTCTTCTTCAGGAGCTGGCGCAACGTGGCCTCGACGACCTTGAGGGCAGCACCGTGGTCGTCCTCGAGGTGTCCGGCGAGGAGCGCCGGGAACCTCGAGGTGACCGTGTCGTACAGGTCGTACGGTCCGCTGTCGGCGATGCAGGCCACGAGCCGGTGCTCTCCCGACGCGGCCCGCGGCGCGAGGTACCCGCCGAAGCTCCAACCGTGCACGACGATCCGCTGCGGGTCCACCTCGGCCAGGGTCAGCGCGTGGTCGACCACCGCGGTGACCACGGTCTCCCAGTCCGGCCGGAACGGGATCCCCTGGTCGAGGATCACGCTGCCCTGCCCCGGACCGTCGAACGCGAGGACGTCGTACCCTCGCTCGAGCGCCGCGACCGCGTTCGCGAAGTAGAGCTCCTCGGCCGTGCCGTCGTAGCCGTCGACGAGGAGGACCGTGGGGCGTCGGCGCCCGTCGTCGGACGCCCGGTAGAAGTACCCGGGCAGCGTCCCGTCCTCGAACGGGATCTCGAGCACGTCGGGGGGCAGGTCGAGCAGCGCGGCCCCCTTGCGGAACGTGTCGGTCTGCCGGCGCGCGCTCTCCCGGAACCTGTCGTCGACGGGTGCCCCCATGAGGAAGAGGCCGGCCGTCCGGTAGTAGTTCGAAGCGCGGAGGTAGGCCCGGCGGGCGCTCGCGGTGTGGCCCGCGATGTCGCTCTCCTCAGCCGTCTTCTCGACCCGGGCAGCGGTCGCCGACCACTCGTCGTACCACCGGTCGCCGTCGCTGTGCGAGATGCGCCGGGCCGTCTCGATGCACTCGCCGACCTCCGCGCCGCCCTGCGCGACGTAGGCGAGCGCGCGGACGAGCTGTGCGTCGAAGAGCTCGTCGTGAAGGACCAGGGTCATGGCGGCTCCGCCCGTCGTCGGTCCGTCCAGGCTAGGACGCCCCCGCGAGCGTCGCGCGCGGACGACGCGCCGTCCCCTCTTGACGGACCGGGAATGCTGCGGCAAGATCGTGAGTTGTCGATACCCCAGGGGGGTATAGCCGAGCGAAGGCTCGCCCGGCGCGATACGAGGAAGGACGGGACGATGAATCCCATGGACCACGACGAGCACGGTGGCCACTCCGGTCACGACCACCCAGGGGACGGCCGACCGGACCGGGCCCGCCCGGGCCAGGCACCCCAGGTCGGCCACACCGCGCACACCGCGGCGGTCACGGCGCCGGGGCACGAGCACCACGACGCGCACTCCGACCACGACATGGCGCACGCGAGCCACGGCGACCACTCGGCCCACGCGAACCACGCCGGCCACGACATGGCCGCGATGCCCGGCACGGACCACTCGGCCCACGCTGGACACAGCGGTCACTCGGGCCACGGCGGCCACTCGGGCCACGTCGCGATGTTCCGCCGCCTGTTCTGGATCATGCTCGCGCTCGCGGTCCCGACGGTCCTCGCGAGCGAGATGTTCGCGTCGATCCTCGGCTACTCGCTGCCCGACGTGCCGGGCATCGCCTGGGTCTCGCCGGTCCTCGGCACGATCATGTTCGTCTGGGGCGGCCGGCCGTTCCTCACGGGTGCGGTCGACGAGCTCAAGGCCCGCAAGCCCGGGATGATGCTGCTCATCGCGCTCGCGATCACGGTCGCGTTCGTGTCGTCGTGGGGCGCGAGCCTGGGGATCCTGTCGCACGAGCTCGACTTCTGGTGGGAGCTCGCGCTCCTGGTCGTCATCATGCTGCTGGGCCACTGGATCGAGATGCGCTCGCTCGCGCAGTCGTCGTCGGCCCTCGAGTCGCTCGCGGCCCTGCTGCCCGACGAGGCCGAGCGCGTGGGCGACGACGGCCAGGTGACCACGGTGTCCCCGACGGACCTCGTGGTGGGGGACGTCGTCGTCGTGCGCCCTGGCGGGCGCGTGCCCGCCGACGGCGTGGTCTCCGAGGGCACCGCGGACGTCGACGAGTCCATGATCACGGGCGAGTCGCGCCCGGTGCGCCGGACGGTCGGCGACCACGTCGTGGCCGGGACGGTCGCGACCGACCAGGCACTGCGGGTCAAGGTCGACGCGGTCGGCGACGACACGGCCCTCGCGGGCATCCAGCGCCTCGTGGCCGAGGCCCAGGCCTCGTCCTCGCACGCCCAGCGCCTCGCCGACCGCGCCGCGGGCTGGCTCTTCTGGTTCGCGCTCGGCGCCGCGGTGCTGACCCTGGTCGCGTGGAGCATCTGGGGCACCCCGGAGAACGCCCTGATCCGGACCATCACGGTCCTCGTCATCGCGTGCCCCCATGCGCTGGGCCTCGCGATCCCGCTCGTGGTGTCCATCTCGACCGAGCGCGCGGCCAAGGCGGGCGTGCTCGTCAAGGACCGCATGGCGCTCGAGCAAATGCGCACGGTCGACGCCGTCCTGTTCGACAAGACCGGCACACTGACCAAGGGCGAGCCCGTCGTGACGCACCTGAGGGCCGCGTCGGGCAGCGAGGACGACCTGCTCGCGCTGGCCGCGGCGGTCGAGGCCGACTCGCAGCACCCGCTGGCGCGTGCGATCGTGGGCGCCGCCGCGGACAGGGGCGTGCGGGTCCCGCGCGCCGAGGGCTTCCGGTCCTCGACGGCCGTGGGCGTCTCGGGCCTGGTGGACGGTCGTCGCATCGCGGTGGGCGGCCCCTCGCTCCTGCGCGAGCACGGCCTGTCTCCCCTGCCCGACGCCGCCGCGTGGGAAGGCGGTGGGGCGACGGTCCTGCACGCGCTCGCCCTCTCGGACGACGCAGTCGACGGGTCCGCGGACGGTGCCGAGATCCTGGGCGCGTTCGCCCTGGCCGACGAGATCCGGCCCGAGTCCCGCGAGGCGATCGACGCGCTGCACCGGCGCGGCATCCGCGTCGTCATGATCACGGGCGACGCCCTGGCCGTGGCGCAGTCGGTCGCGGACGAGCTCGGTATCGACGAGGTCTTCGCCGAAGTCCGCCCGGGCGACAAGGGGGCCAAGGTCTCCGAGCTCCAGGACCGTGGGCACAAGGTCGCGATGGTGGGCGACGGCGTCAACGACGCCCCGGCACTCGCCCAGGCGGACGTGGGGATCGCGATCGGCGCGGGCACCGACGTGGCCATCGCGTCGGCCGGGGTCATCCTCGCGAGCGACGACCCCCGCTCGGTCCTGTCCGTGATCGAGCTGTCCCGGGCGAGCTACCGCAAGATGAAGCAGAACCTGTGGTGGGCCGCGGGGTACAACCTGGTGTCCGTGCCGCTCGCGGCGGGCGTCCTGGCCCCGGTCGGGTTCGTCATGCCCATGGCCGTGGGCGCCCTGCTCATGTCTCTGTCGACCGTGATCGTGGCCCTCAACGCGCAGCTCCTGCGCAGGCTGGACCTCGACCCGGCGCGCGTGGCAGCGTCCTGATCCTCGTGCCCGTCCTGTCCTCCGCCCTGCGGCCACCGCGAACCTCCGGCCCCGTCCGGCGGTTCGCGGTGCTGCTCGGGATGCTGGTGCTGCTCGGCGGGTTCGTCGGGATGCACCAGATGTCGGGCAGCCCCGTGGCGCACGGCGCGACGCACCCCGTCGTGGCAGGCGTGGCGGGCCCGGCGAGCCACGCAGCGGGCGACGTCGACGCGGAGGAGGGGGCGCCGTCGGGCACGGGGCACGGCGAGCTCGAGGCGATGTGCCTCATGGTGCTCGTCGCACTCGTGTCGCTCGCGGGCCCCGCACCGGCACGCCGCCTGCCCGACGGCGCCACGTACCTCGCGCGCGTCGTCGCGCACTGGTGGCGGCTCGGGTGGGCGCTGCGCCCGCCGTCGCTCGTCGCGCTCGGGATCAGTCGGAGATAGGAGCTCGGCCCTTCGCGGGCCGCAGCACGCCATCACCGCCGCGAGGACTTGCGGCACACCGACACAGCCGCGAGGACTCGCGGCACACCGACACACCTGAGGGACGAACGATGAACAAGCACATCCTGACCAGGGCCACGATCGGCCTGACGCTCGGCTCGACGCTGCTCCTCGCGGGCTGCTCCGACGCCCGCGACGGCACGACAGGAGACATGGAGGGCCACGACATGGGCGAGAACACCTCGCAGGGCACACCGGGCGCGGACGCCGGCGCATCGGCGAACGACGCGGACGTGATGTTCGCGCAGATGATGATCCCGCACCACGAGCAGGCGCTCGTGATGTCGCGGATCGTGCTCGGCACCGACGGCGTCGACCCCGCGGTCGTCGACCTCGCGACGCGCATCGAGGGCGCACAGGCGCCGGAGATCGAGCGCATGAACGGGTTCCTCGAGGAGTGGGGCGCCGAGGCGTCGGGCGACCACTCGGGCCACTCCATGGACGGGATGCTCACCGACGAGGAGATCCAGGCGCTCGAGGACGCCGACGCTGCGACCGTCTCGCGGCTGTTCCTCGAGGGCATGATCGCGCACCACCAGGGCGCGGTCGACATGGCCGAGACCGAGCTCGCCGACGGTGAGAACCCCGAGGCGCGCGAGCTGGCGCAGGCCATCATCGACGCGCAGGAGGCCGAGATCGCGGAGATGCAGGAGCTGCTCGCGGGGCTGTAGCCGCGCTGCCGGGTGCCGGGTGCCGAACACGAGGTTGCGGTCGAAATGAGGACGTCGGCGACCGCAACCTCGTGGTCGACCGCACGGAACCTCGTGCTCGACGGCACCTCATGGTCGCCCGGAGCCCGCCCTCCTGGCCGAGCATGCGGTTGTCGTCGGGAATCCCCAGGAGACGGACGACAACCGCAGGGTCGAGGAACGGCGACCGCATGCTCGGCACCGCCCGGCCCGCCGCTGCGAGACTGGACCCATGACGCGATCACCAGCTCCAGCGGTCGGCGGGCTCCTCCTCACCCCAGGGGCCGGGGCCGGTCGCGACCACCCGACGCTCGTCGCGGTCGAGGAGGCCGTCGCGCCGCTGCCCGTGCGACGGGTCGACTTCCCGTACCGGATCGCCGGGAAGCGCATGCCCGACCGCGCGCCGGTCGCCGTCGCGCACCTGGTCGAGGAGGCCGGGCGCTTCGCTGCCGAGGAGGGCTTCGCGCCGGACCGGCTCGTGCTCGGCGGCCGGTCGTACGGCGGGCGCATGTGCTCGATCGCCGTGGCCGAGGGCCTGCCCGCGGCCGGGCTCGTGCTGCTGAGCTATCCCCTGCACCCGCCGGGCAAGCCTGACAAGCTGCGCGTCGACCACTTCGCGCAGCTCACGGTGCCCGTGCTGTTCGTGTCGGGCACGACCGACCCGTTCGGCTCGCCCGAGGAGTTCGACGAGCACGTCGCGGCGATCCCCGGCCCTGTCACGCAGGTGCGCCTGCCCGGGGCGCACGACGTGCGGAACGACCACGCGGCGGTGAGCGCCGCCGTCGTGCAGTGGTTGGCGACGCTCTGACGCGTCGCGCGTGGGGCGCACGACCGCCGCGACGCTCGTGCGCGCAGGCCGGTCCACCCTGCCCTGGAGCGGCGTCCACCTGACCGGCAGGGCCACGGACACCGAGCCCGACGTCGGAGCGCGAGCCCCGGACGAGGCGGCAGCGCGGGAGCGGCGAGCGCGGTGTCGAGGGCCAGGAGGCCCCCCGGACCAGAAGGGTTGCCAACAGTTTGGCAGCGCTTCCACATTCACCCGGGTGAGCGGTACCTTTAACGCTCACATGTCCGGTTTGGGTAGTGGAGACAGGCATGTCGGAAGAGTACGGTGAACTGAACAACCGTCCAGTTCAGTATCTGGCCAGCCCCGCTCGAACACCCTGAGCCGAGGGCACCCCACCCCCCGGAAAGGTCCTCCTTGATGCGCGCAGTACCCGTCGCACTCCTGACGACAGCGATCCTCGCGGCCACCCCCGCGATCGCGATCGCCGGCGGCTCCGACGCCCCGACCCCGTACACCGTGACCGCCGCGGGCGTGACGCTGCCGACGGGCACGACCTACGTCGACGGCGGTCACGTGAACTACCGGGCGACGGCACTCGACGGGACCGGGTCCCGGAGCTTCGGCACCCACTTCGAGTCGCTCAACAACCGGCCGTCCGGCAAGTACATCGGCACGAGCTTCTACGACTTCAACGGTGCCGCCACCGCGTTCCCCGACGGCTACTGCGTGACCTGGGTCCAGGTCGCCGAGTACGACGAGCACTTCGGAGAGGGCGGGCAGAAGCCCGTCTGCACGACCGACAAGACGACTCCCGAGACGCCTGGCACGCCGCTGGTCCCCGTGGTCCCGGGCGCCGAGCTCCCGACCGACGAGGAGAGCCCCGCCGTCCCTGGGACCCCCAAGGGCCCGGACGAGGTCACCACGCCCCCGGCCGCAGACGGCGAGCCCGACGAGCCCATCACCGTCCCCCGCGAGACGACCGAGGTCCCCGTGTCCGACGCCGCCGACCCGGTGAACCTCGAGGGTGCCGCGCTCGTGTCGAACTCGGTCTCCGCGGAGAAGGAGGACGGCCTGGCCGCCACCGGCTCGAACGCGATGCTGATCGCCGCCGGTGCCGCAGCCCTGCTCGCCGCCGGCGTCGGCGCGGTGCTCGTCGGCCGTCGCGTGCAGCGCGGCTGACCCACCGAACGCACGGGAGCCCCCGCCTGGGAGCCGTCCGCAGAGCCCTCTGCTGCGGCCCCGGGCGGGGGCTCCCGCGCGTACGGGTTCGACCGGCCCGGTCCGGCCGGCCGAGCGACCTGGGCGGGGCCCGCCCGGACGGGCAGCTCTCAGCGCAGAGGCTCGGCCGGGTACTCGGCGGGAGCCTTGCCCAGGGCGTCGGACAGCTCGCGGCGCTCCTCCAGGACGCCGGGGCGCTCCTGGTGCATCTCGGCGATCACGGCCTCCTGGGCGGCGGGCGCCAGGTGGTCGAAGTAGAGGGTGCCGTCGAGGTGCTGGGCCTCGTGCTGGAGGGCACGGCCGAAGAAGTGCGTGCCCGTGAGCTCGACGGGGTTGCCGTGCTGGTCGAACCCGCGGACGGTCGCCTTCACGGGGCGGGCCAGCGGCGAGTAGGCGCCGGGGATCGAGAGGCAGCCCTCGTCGCTCTCCTCGATCTCGTCACCCGGGCCGTCGAAGACCTCGAGCACGGGGTTGACGACGTGCCCGACGTGGCGGTCCTCGTTCTCGTCCTCGACGTCGTAGACGAAGATCCGGAGGTCCACCCCGACCTGCGGTCCGGCGAGGCCCACGCCTTCCGCGACGAACATCGTGGTGAACATGTCGTCGACGAGCTGCGCGAGCTCGGGAGTGCCGAACTCGGTCACCTCGCGGCACGGGGTGTGCAGGACCGCCTCACCGATCTCGGTGATGCGCAGGATGGTGCCGCGCTCGACCTGGGGGGCGATCTCCGGGAAGCTCTTGACCGGCTGGCCCAGGACGTAGGTGACAGGGCGACGACGGCCGAAGGTGAACATGGGACAAGCCTAGGTGGTGGCTCGCGGAGGTCCGCCCGCGGTCGCTCGTCCCGGCCCCCACCCTTCGGGTCACCTGGAGGTCCGGACGAGGTTGCGATCCCGCATCGGTCGGCTCCACCGTCGCGCGCCGCGCTTACGCTGGACGTGGAACCAGCGAAGGCGGTGCAGCATGGGCATCCGGATGCGTGTTCTCGTCGGCGCGTCGGTCGCCTCCTTGGTGCTCGCAGGGTGCGCGAGCCCCGACACCCCGGCAGACGATGCGTCGCCGAGCGCCCCCTCATCGAGCACGTCAGCACCGCGCGACGAGACCCCCGCACCGACCACAGAAGCCCCGAAGACCACCGAGCCGCCCGAGCCGGAGGCGGCCGCGGAGGCGCCACCCGCGTTCGAGGACCTCGTCATCAGCACCTCGGGCCTCGGCCCCCTCGCGATCGGGGTCCCGGTGGAGTCGAATCCCGGAGCTGCGATGCTGCGCTGGTCACCTGACGAGTGCGCGGGCATGGGCGACGGCGACCCCGGCCGGTGGGTCACGACCTACCCGGGTTCCGACGGCGGGTATCCGTCCGCCGTCGAGGTCACCGACTCGGGGGTCGTCTGGATCGACGTCCTCCAGGCGGGCCCTCGCACCGCAGAGGGGGTCGGCATCGGCACCGATCTGGCGACGTTGCAGGCCACCTACCCGAACCTGGTCGCGGGGACCCCTGGACCGGTGTCGAACGTCTGGTGGCTCGCCGGCCCCGACGGCTACCTGGTCTTCGAGACCCAGGGCGACAAGGACGGGCTCCAGCCGGCAGGGACGCCGGAGCAGGTCGTCCTCATGCGGGTCCTGCACCCCACGGCCGACCCCGACTTCGCGGCCGCCAACTCCGACTGGGTCGCGGGCGGCTGCCTGTAGCCCCGAGCAGGTCCAGAGCACCTGCCCGGACAACGCAGAAGGCCCGGAACCGTCGAGGTTCCGGGCCTTCTTGTCTGAGCCGCCTAACAGAATCGAACTGTTGACCTTCTCATTACGAGTGAGACGCTCTACCGACTGAGCTAAGGCGGCGCGTACCGGACGTCCCGCCTTGCGGCGCTCCGTTTCAGCAAGCGTCGCTACTGTACCCAACGCGAGGGCGTCGAGACAAACCGACCTCCGCGACGGCGCTGAGCGGGCCCCTCAGGAGCCCGCCGGGGCCTACCGGAGCCAGCCCGAGTCCGAGCCGGCCACGACAGGTCAGCCCCGGAACGCCCGCTCAGCAGACCTTCCCGTCCTCGGGGACCTTCCCGTCGACCAGGTACGCGTCCACGGCGTCCTCGAGGCACGCGTTCGAGCGGCCGTAGGCAGTGTGGCCCTCACCCTCCCACGTGAGCAGCACGCCCGAGTCGAGCGCCTTGGCCAGGCCCTCGGCCCAGACGTAGGGGGTCGCGGGGTCGTTCGTGGTCCCGATCACGACGATGGGCGCAGCACCCTCGGCGTGCAGGTCGAACTCCTGGTCCGCGACCGGGTAGGCCCAGTCGACGCACGCCATGCCGCCGTAGGTGAAGAACGAGCCCATGGTCGGGGCGGCCTCCTCGATCTGGGCTGCCTGCTCCTTCATGAACTCGGGGTCGGGGTTGCCGCGCGCGTCGAGGCAGTTGACGGCCCGGAAGGCCTCGGCCGAGTTGTCGCTGAAGGTCCCGTCGGCGTTGCGGCTGTTGTAGAGGTCCGCGAAGCTCAGCAGCATGGTGCCGTCGTTGCCGTTGATCGCGGCGTCGAGGGCCGCCGTCAGCGCGTACCAGTTCTCGTTGTTGTAGAGCGGCAGCGCGATCCCGTAGAACGCGAGCGTCTGCGTCAGGCGTCGGTCGCTGCTCGTCTTGAGGGGCCGCTCGCCGACCTGGTCCAGGAACGCGCGGATCTGCGCCATACCGTCGTCGACGGTCCCCGTGAGCGGGCAGTCCTTGCCGCCCTGGCAGTCCTCGACGTAGGCACGCAGGGCGTTCTCGAAGCCGACGGCCTGCTGCGCCCCGATCTCGTCGGAGGACAGCGTGGTGTCGATCGCGCCGTCGAGCACCATGCGCCCGACCTTCTCCGGGTACAGCCCCGCGTAGGTGGCGCCGAGCTGGGTCCCGTAGGAGAAGCCGAGGTAGTTGAGCTTCGAGTCCCCCAGGACCGCGCGCAGCATGTCCATGTCCCGTGCCGCGCTCTGGGTGTCGACGTTGCCCAGGAGGTCTCCGGTGTTCTGGGCGCACGCGTCGGCCCATGCCTTGAGGTCGGCGGCCATCGCGGCACGCCCCTCGTCGCTGTCCTCGAACGAGCGAGAGAGCGACTCGTCCTTGGCCGCGTCGTCGAGGCAGACCACGGGCGTCGAGGACCCGACGCCGCGCGGGTCGAACCCGATCAGGTCGTAGGCCTCGCGCACGGGCTCCCCGATCCCGGCGGCGGCGCTCGTGATGTACTCGACGCCCGAACCGCCCGGCCCCCCGGGGTTCGTCAGCAGCGACCCGATCTTCTCGCCCTCGGCCGGCAGCCGCTTGAGCGCGAGCTCGATCGTGCCCTGCTCGGGGTCCTTCCAGCTCAGCGGTGCGATCGCGGTCGTGCACTCGAACCCGCCACCGCAGTCCTCCCACTGGAGGGTCTGGCCGTAGAACTCGGCGAGCTCTGCGGGCACCTCCTCCCCGGTTCCCGTCGAACCCGACGACGCAGTCTGTGCGGGGCTCTGCACCTTGGGCGAGGGGGCGCACGCGCCGAGCAGCAGGGCGAGGGCGAGCGTCGCAGCGGACAGCGCTGACGTGCGGCGGGAGGGCGTCTTCACCCGGCAACGGTAACGGGTCGGGCTGGGCCGGGACCTCGTTCGAGGCCCCGCGCCCAGCCCTTTCACGCGAACTTCACGGGCGGCGGCCCGTGCCGCCCGCCGGCGCCGTCAGGAGGTCAGGACTGCTCGACCCACGCGGCCTCGCCGACCTGGCCCGCTGCGGCGCGCGGGGTCAGCACGACCGACCCGGCCTCGTCGAGCTTCACGGTCACGTCGGCCGACTCGTCGACGCCCTCGGGCGCCTTGACGACCGTGGTCCAGGCGCGCATGTCCATGGTGCAGGGCTTGTTGTCCTCGACCTTCTCGAAGGTCACGACGACGTCGCTCCCCTCGAGGGTCGCCTCGCCCTCGGCGACGGTCGGGCACGTGCTCGACCCGAACGTCACGACGTACAGGTAGCCGTCCTCGGCGGTCCAGGCCGCCCCCGTGCCACCGTTCGAGGGCGCGTCGATCCCGTCGGGCAGGTCGACGCCGTTGGCCCCCGCCTCGATCGTCAGGTCGGCTGCGTCGGGCAGAGCCTCGGGCGTCTCCTCGGCCGGCGTGGTCTCCTCGGCGCTGCTGCTCTCCTCGGTGGGCGTCGTGCCGCCCGAGTCGGTGTCGGTGCCGCACGCGGTGAGCGCGAGGAGCGCGACGAGCGAGACGGCGGGGGCGAGGCGGCGCAGGGAAGTCATGGGCGGTACTCCTTCGAGGCATCGTCGCGGGCCCGCGGTGGCGTCACCCGTCACCCACATCATGTCGCGCGGCCCGTCGTTCTTGCCCTCCGACACTGGGAGCGACGCGGATCACACCCGGCAGTTCACCCGGGAACGACCTCCGCGGCCGGGGACCACGGCGAGGCCTCAGCGCGAGGGCGCTCCGCCGTCGGGCGCCCCGACCGCCCGCGCCCCCACGGCCCCCACCCCCGCGACCGACGTCCCTGCCCGGAGCATCGCGACGAACGCGGCCAGCGTGGGCGACGTGTTCTGCGGCGACCACGCCGCGCCGATGTCGCGCGTCGTGACGGGCTCGTCGAGACGGAGCTCGACGCCCTCGTGCACGGCGTGACGCGCGGGCGGCAGGACGCTCACTCCCAGTCCCGCGGCCACGAGCCCGCGGACGGTGTGCAGGTCCTCGCCCTCGAACCCGACGGTCGGTCGCACGCCCGCGGCGGCGCACAGCGCGTCGACCGTCCCGCGCAGGCCGTACCCGTGCTTGAGCGTGATGAACGTCGAGCGCGCAGCGTCCCGCAGCGAGGCGCTGGGACGCCTCGCGAGCTCGTGCCCCGCCGGGACCATGAGGACCAGCGGCTCCTGGAAGAGCGTGAGGGTGTCGAGCCCGGGCGGGGCCGGCACGAGGCGCGAGACCAGGGCGATGTCCGCCTCGCCCGCGGCGAGCGCGTCGAGGCACGTCCTGCGCGCCCCCTGCGTCATGGTGAAGCGGACCGCGGGGTGCCCCGTGAGGAACTCCTTGATGAGCGCCGGGACCACGGACTCGCCGAGCGACGTCTGGAACGCGACCGACAGGGTGCCGCGCGCGAGCGCCTCGGACGATCGGACCGCGTCGACGCCCGCGCCGAGGGCCGCGAGCGCCTGGCGCGCGTGGGGCAGCAGGGCGCGGCCCGCGTCGGTCAGGCGGATGCCGCGTCCGTGCCGCTCGACGACGGGGACGCCCAGCACCTCCCCGACACGGGCGACCGCCCGGGACACGGTGGGTTGGGGGGCCCGCAGCATCGCGGCGGCGAGGGTCACCTGCTCGACCTCGGCGACCGCGACGAACGCGGGCAGCAGGGGCAGCAGGCGGCGGGTCTGCTCGTCGAGGGCGGCATCCATGCGTTGAGCGTATGCGTTGATCACAAGACATGCATTGGACGCAAGAGTCGGCGCTTCCTAGCGTCGGGCGCATGACCACGACCCTGGCGCCCGCCCTCCTCCAGCCTGCAGCGTGGACGGGCCACCGGCGCGGCTCCCGGGGATATCGCCGGACGGTCGTGGCGCTCGTGTGCGCGGGGGTCGCGACGTTCGCGCAGCTCTACTCGCCGCAGGGCGTCCTCCCGGCGGTCGCGACCGGTCTCGGCGTCTCGGCCCCGACGGCCTCGCTCACGGTCTCGGCCGCGACGCTCGGTCTCGCGCTCGCGGTCCTGCCCTGGTCCGTGGTCGCCGACCGTGTCGGACGCGTGCGCGCCATGCGGGCCGCGCTCGTGGCCGCGAGCGCCCTGGGTGTCCTGGCCCCGTTCGCGCCCACGACCGAGCTGCTCGTCGCGGGCCGTTTCCTCGAGGGGGCTGCGCTGGGCGGGGTGCCCGCGCTGGCCGTCACGCTCCTGCACGAGGAGGTCCACGCCGCGCGCACGGCCGTGGTCGCGGGGCTGTTCGTGGGCGGGGCGTCGGTGGGCGGGCTCGGTGGGCGGGTGATCGCGGTCGCGGTCGCCGAGGCGGCGGGCTGGCGCCTTGGCCTGGCAGCGGTGTCGGCGCTGTGCGCGGTCGCGACCGTGGCGTTCGTGCTGCTCGTGCCCCGGGCACAGGGCTTCTCGCCGGGCGGCGTGACCCTGCGCGAGGTGGGCGCGCTGGTGACCGCGAACCTGCGCGACCGCGGCCTGCTCGTCCTGTACGCCAACGGCGCCCTGGTCATCGGCGGGTTCGTGACGGTCTACAACTACCTGGGCTTCCGCCTCGAGGCCCCGCCCTTCCTGCTGTCGCCTGCGATCACGTCGCTCGTGTTCTTCGCCTACCTGGGCGGGACGGTGTCGTCGAGGCTCGCGGGGAGCCTGACGATCCGGTGGGGGCGCCGCCGCGTCCTGGCGGCGGCGGGGGCCGCGATGAGCGCTGGGGCGCTCCTGACGCTCGCCCCGCAGCTGCCCGTGATCCTGGTGGGCGTCGTGGTCCTGACCGCGGCGTTCTTCGGGGCGCACGCGGTCGCGTCGGGGTGGGTGGGGCACCGGGCGGTCGTGGGGCGGGCGCAGGCGACGTCGCTCTACAACGTCTTCTACTACGCGGCGTCGAGCCTGCTCGGATGGCTCGGGGGCGTCGCGTGGGTGCACGCCGGGTGGACGGGCGTCGCGCTCTTCGTGGCGGCAGCGACGCTCGCAGCGCCCCTCCTCGCACTGGGGTCGCGGTCGCTGCGCGAACCTGCTATCGCGACGAGACGCGCAGGCCACCGTCAGAACCTGACACCGTCACCCGTCGCGGCAGGGAGCTCTTCAGGGTCGTGAGCTTGCCCCTCGCACCGTCGAGGTGCCGCCAGCGGCCGCGGCCGTCGTCAGAGACATGAGCCCCTGCCCGACGGCGGAACGCGCCGCCGCGCGTCACCGCACCTCTCCCCTGGTCAGGACCGGGGCGAGGGGGACCCGTGCGGTGAGCGGCGCCGTCGGGCCTCGCTGCGGGCCGCACGGCGACGCGCACGCCACTCCGCGAGGGGGACCAGCCGGTCCCTGCCGACGACCCGCTGGACCTGGGCAAGCCGCTCCCCGGTCGCCCGGACGACCGACGACGTCGCCTCGTCGGCGAGCGAGACGATCGGCGCCCCGCCCTGCGGGCCGTAGAGGTCCGCGAAGTACGAGGACGGGGCGACGGTCAGGACAGCGGCCCAGATCTCGTCGTCGACCGGCGCGCGGTCGAACATCCAGTACCCCGGGTCCTCGACGGGACCGCCCGCCCGGTGGCGCAGGAGGTTCGCAGCGTCCGTGTAGCCCGGCGGAGTCGGCCCGTCCGGTGTCACGACGTCGAACGCCGCCTCGGCAACGTCGGACGCGAACACGGCGAGGACCTCGCGCGTCGTGCGTACCCGCTCCTCGTCGGCGAGACCGTCGCTGTCCACGACCCACTCGTCGCGGCGTGTCCTCACGCCGTCGCCGGGGCAGGTGCGTCGATCGCGAGCTTGACCCCCACGGCGCCCAGCAGCGTGCCGGTCGCGCGACGCTGCCAGCGCATCCACGTGGGTCGCGAGCGCAGGAACACCGCGATGCTGCCCGCGGCCAGCACGATCCCCGCGTTGACGACCATGCTCACCCCGATCTGCACGCCGCCCAGCACGAACCCCTGCCCCATGACGCTGCCCGCGGTCGGGTCGATGAACTGCGGGATGAGCGCGAGGTACATGATCGCGGCCTTGGGGTTGAGCAGGTTCGTGAGCAGGCCCATGCGGAAGAGGGTCGCGCGCGAGTCGCGCGGGAGGTCCTGCGCCTCGAACGGGGAGCGCCCGCCCGGGCGCAGCGTCTTCCACGCGAGGTAGAGGAGGTAGCACGCACCCGCGACCTTGAGGCCGACGTACAGCCACGGCACCACGACGAAGACCGCCGCGAGCCCGACGTTCGCCAGGGTCATGTAGACGACGAACCCTGTCGCGGTCCCCGCGAGCGAGACCATGCCCGCCTGCCAGCCCTGGCTGATGCTGCGCGAGACCAGGTAGACCATGTTGGGCCCAGGTGTCAGGACCATGCCCAGGGCGACCGCCGTCATGCCCAGGACCGCTGCCGTGCCGACCATGCCGGGTCTCCTTCTCGTCGGGTGGCGCGCGCGTCGCGAGGACCGGGCCCGCCGAGAGTCATTGTGCCGGGGACCGAGCCCCCACGACCAGGCGAATGCGGGCGCGTACGGCCCGGACTACGGTCGAGGGACCGACGAGCGGAGGCACGCATGGACCACGAGGCCGTCATGACCTGGGTCGCGGCGTACGAGGCGGCCTGGCGCGACGAGGACCTGCGCGCGGTCGAGGCCCTGTTCACCGAGGACGCCCGCTACGCGCGCTCGCCCTACGACGAGCCCCTGCACGGTCACGGCGAGATCCGGGACTTCTGGCTCGTCGACGCCGGGGAGACGTTCACCCTGACGGCCGCGCCCGTCGCGGTCGAGGGGGCCACGGCCGTCGTGCGGCTCGAGGTCCGCTACGGCGGCCCCTCACCTCAGGAGTACCGGGACCTGTGGATCCTGCGCTTCGCGGACGACGGCCGCGTCGCGGACTTCGAGGAGTGGGCCTACTGGCCGGACAAGGCGTTCACCGTCGAGTGAGCGCGCGCCGCCGCCCACGCGGCGTGCGAGGATCGCGCCCATGAGCGCTCCCAGCACCCGCCGGCCCGACGCCCGCACGCCGGGCACGTGGGGCATGCGCACCGACGTCCTGCGTCACGGGCACGGGCACGACTCGGACAAGGTCGGCTACATCGAGCTGTTCTTCGACCTCGTGTTCGTGTTCGCGGTCACCCAGCTCTCGCACTCGCTCATCGCCCACCCCGACGGCACCACCCTCGTCCAGACGCTCATCCTGGGCGCTGCGGTCTGGTACCTGTGGATCGACACCACGTGGGTCACCAACTGGCTCGACCCCGAGCGCCTCCCGGTGCGGACCATGCTCCTCGTGCTCATGCTGCTGGGCCTGCTCATGTCGAGCGCCATCCCGAAGGCGTTCGGCGAGAAGGCCCTGCTGTTCGCGGGGACGTTCGTCGCGATCCAGGTGGGGCGCTCGGCCTGGACGACGTACGCGCTCCACCGGCACTGGCCCGAGAACGGCACGAACTTCGTGCGCATCACGGTGTGGCAGGTCACGTCGGGCGTCTTCTGGATCGCGGGTGCCCTGGTGCCCGACGACTCGTGGCGCCTGATCCTGTGGATCGTCGCGGTGCTCATCGACTACTCGGGACCGCGAGCGCTCTTCCGGGTACCCGTGCTGGGCCCCACCGACCCGTCGACGTGGGTCGTGCGGGGCGAGCACATGGCCGAGCGCGTCGGCCTGTTCATCATCATCAGCCTGGGCGAGTCGATCATCGTCACGGGCACCGCGTTCGGCGACCTGGAGCTGACCGCGACCGTGGTCCTCGCGTTCCTCGCGGCGTTCGCCTCGACCGTGCTCATGTGGCTGCTGTACTTCGACCGTTCGGAACGGCGCGCGACCGCGTACTTCGCCGGGTCGGCGTCGACCGGGATGATCGCCCAGACCGCCTACACCTACGTGCCGTACCTGCTCGTGGTCGGGATCGTGCTCACGGCCGTGGCCGACGAGCTGGTCCTGCTGCACCCGCTCGGCCACGAGGGTTCGGGCCACGCCGACCCGTGGACGGCCGGGCTGATCTGCGGCGCGGGCATGGTCTACCTGGTGGGCAACACCCTGTTCCGTCGCGCGACGGGCGGCTCCTGGTCGCTGCCGCACGTCGCGGGCGTCGCGGCCCTCGGGCTGCTCTACGCGACCTACCCGGTGCTGTCCCCGCTCGCGATCAACTGGATCTCGAACGGCGTGCTCCTCGCCGTGATCCTCGGCGACGTGGCGCGCTCGCGGCGAGCGGCGCCGTCGGGCACCTGACGGGCGCCTGCGGCGTCCCGGCGACGCGGCCCGACGACGGAGCGCGGCCCGCGCGCTCAGCGCGCCGAGCGTCCCTGCCGGGCCTGGCGAGGGGTCTCGAAGAAGTGGTCGAGGTCCTCGCGCGAGGGAAAGGTCCCCGCCGGGCCGCCGACGAAGCTGTCCAGGAGCCTCGCGGCCAGGTCGCGGACGGGTTCGTTCGTGATGCTCGAGTGGTGCCGGAGGATCTCGAACGCCTCGTCGTCGTCGAGCCCGTAGACCACCATCAGGGCCCCCTTGGCCTGCTCGATCGTGGCCCTGCGCTCGGCCGAGGCGTTGATGGCTCGGGTCGCCTGCTCCTGGACCAGCGCCTCCTGGGCCTCGGTGAGGTCCATGAAGTACCCGACGACCCGGGTCACCTGCCCCGTGACCCCGTCGACATCTCCCTGCCCGACGACCCCCAGGACCCGCGTCCGTCCCCTGGCGTCGATGATCCTGTGCGTGCAGCTGAACGGGGCGCCCGTGCTCGTGACGTCGGCCAGCACGTCCTCGACCCGAGCGAGGTCGTCGGGGTGCTTGTGGGCGAGCATGAGGGCGGTCGTCGGGACGACCTCACCGGGTGCGAACCCGTGCATCTCGAAGAGCTCGTCCGACCACCACCATTTCTGTGACGGCACGTCCAGGACGTACCTCGCGACCGGTTGCGGCCCCCCGGCGAGCAGGACCGCCTCGAGCCTGCGGTCGTCCCCCGCTCTTCTGTCCTGTGTCGTCACGTCGAATCTCCCTGCGAACACCCCTCTACGGGCCCACGACCTCCCCAGCATCCCACCTCGTCGCCCGAAGCACCCGGCGGTGCCGTGGCCCGCGCCCGAAGACGGGTGCGCGGCTCAGCCTGTGCCCGCCCACGGCCGCTGTCCCGGGAAGATGATCTGCTCGATGCGCCCGCCCGCGTCGCGCACGACGTGCTCTGCCCCCTCACGCAGTGCGGTGTCGCGCCCGGCGAGCACGGCCTCCGCCTTGGTGTCGAACACCGCGAACACCTGGGCTGTCCCGGCCCGGCGGTTCTTCCACCGGCTGTCCTCGTGGAACGTCTCGATCTTGGGAAACATCGCAGGACCTCGCACCTTGCCCGCGTGCGCGGGCACGAACTCCACGGCCTCGTCTCGACCTCTCTCCACGATAGAGGAGTCCCTCTCCCCTGCCCAGGCCTCGCAGGTGGCCCCACTGGGCACGTGCACAGCCACGACCTGCGATCTCACGGTCGCGAGGCGCGGGTCCGGAACGTCCGAACGATGCAAGACTGGAAGGAGCAGAACAGGACCGGGAGCGGGTGCGACATGGACGGCAAGGCAGTGATGCTGGGGCTGCTCGCGCGCTCGCTCGCGCGCGGCGACACGTCCGCGCCGCTCGCGGTGCGGCTGTGCAGGGCGTGCGTGGAGATCCTGGAGGCCGACGGCGGGGCCCTCACGCTGTCCTCGACCACGCCCGAGCGGCTCACGGTCAGCACCTCGAACGGGAACTCGGCGCGCTTCGAGGACCTGCAGGAGGTCCTGGGCGAGGGACCAGGCCAGGTCGCCTACACCGAGGGCCGGACCGTGATCGAGGTCGTCGACGGGTCGGACAGCGCCCGCTTCCCCGTGTTCAGCGACCTCGCCGAGGGCATCACCGGGCCGGTCACGCTCTTCGCGGTGCCCATGCGTCCGGCCGGGCAGACCCTCGGTGTCCTGACGCTCTACACGGTCCGCGGCCCGCTGGCGCACGGCATCGAGGACGCCCAGTTCCTCGCCGACGCCGTGGGCGCCGCACTGCTCGGAGACCCGGACTCGGTCGACGCCCTGGCCTTCCCCACCTGGCCCGAGCGCGCACGCGTCCACCAGGCCACGGGCATGATCGTGGCCCAGCTCGGCGTCGCCCCCGAGGACGCGCTCGCGCTGCTGCGCGCGACGGCCTACGCCGAGTCCCAGACTCTCGACCAGGTCGCCGAGGTGGTCATCTCAGGTCGCCTGAACTTCGCGCGGCACGACGACCTGACCGACGGCATCGTCTCGCACGAGACGCCAGGAAACGAGGAGACATGAACCCGCGCACGTCCGCCCAGGCACTGGCCGCCGTGACGTCGGCCCTGCTGCAGGACCACGACGTCACCGGTCTGCTCGCCCAGCTCGTGCAGGACAGCGCCCGGTTCGTGCCCGCGGATGCCGCCGGGCTCCTGCTGCAGGGCGAGGGCGACGTGCTCGAGGTCCTGAGCGCCACGTCCCACCGGGCGACCGAGCTCGAGCTCTACCAGGCCCAGCACGACGAGGGTCCATGCGTCGACGTCGTCCGCACGGGCCGGTCGATCGAGGTCGTCGGGGCGGGCGAGGTCGACCGGCGCTGGCCGCGCATCGGCCCCGAGATCACCGGTGCGGGCTTCCGCTCCGTCTACGCCTTCCCCCTGCGGTGGCACGGTCTGACGATCGGGGGGCTCAACCTCTTCGCCGCCACGGACGCCCCGCTCGACGACTCCGCCCGCCAGCTCGCTCAGACCTTCGCCGACGTCGCGGCGCTCGTGATCGTCCAGCCGGTCCAGGTCGACCAGGTCGACCTGCTCGCCAGCCTGCGCAGGGCGCTCGAGGGCAGGGTCGTGGTCGAGCAGGCCAAGGGTGTGCTGGCCTACCAGCTCGGCGTCGACATGGCTGCGGCCTACGACGAGCTCGTGCGCCGCTCCGACCAGGACGGGCTCTCGCTCACCGAGACCGCGGCCGCGACCGTCGCACAGGCTCAGCGGCGCTGAGGGCACGCCGCCGGGATCGTGGCGGCCCCGGGCCGGCCCCAGCCCCGGGCCGGCCCCAGCCCCGGGCTGGCCCCTCGCCGGGCCTACCCCGGTCCCTGTCAGGCAGAGACGGGCGCTGGCCGCGCCGCGACCGCGCCGTGCCCCGCGACGTCGACCCCCACGGCCACGACGCGCGCGAGGCCGTCAGTGACCTCGACGGTCGAGACCGAGGCGTTCGGCAGCGCCGCCAGCCCGGTCGGGTCGATCGTCGCGAGGTAGGCACCGAGCGTCAACCCGTGCCCGACGACGAGCACGTTGCGGTCGATGCCGGCCCCCGATGCCGTGGCGTCGTCGTGCGCGGCCACGATGCGCCCGAACACCCCACGCACGCGGGCCATGAACTCGGCCCCCGGCTCTCCCCCGCCGACCCCGGCGTGCGTCCCGGCGAGCACCGCGGGCACGAGCTCCGACCACGGGACGACCGCGTCGAGCTCGTGCTCGGGTCGCCGCTCGAACGAGCCGAACGACAGCTCGCGCAGGTCGGCGTCGACCGTGATGGGCAGGTAGGGGTGGTGGCGCAGGATCTCCATGGCCGTGAGGACCGCGCGGCCCTGGGGCGAGGAGTACGCGGTGTCGAAGTCGTGGCGCGCGAGGTGCTGCGCGGTCACGCGCACCCCGGCTCGCCCGGTGCGCGTGAGCGGCGAGTCGCACGCTCCCTGGAGGTGGCGGCGTGCGTTGAGGACGGTCTGCCCGTGGCGGACGAGCGTGAGAGTGAGGGTCATCGTCGTAGTGCCCTTTCCGGTGTTCCGGTGTCTTGTCGCTCGCGACACTAGCCCCGGTCCGCTGCGTCGCGATGTCCCCCACCGGGCGCCCGCGCGACGATCGGGTGAACGCCGCGTGGACGCCCTGCCGGGCCGGCCACGCTCAGCGCGGCGAGGCCGCGGGGGCGTAGCTGCCCGTCTCGAGCTCCTCGACGAGCGACGGGCGGCGAGGGTTCCAGCCCAGGGCGAGCGAGCGCGTCACGTCCGCGACGCCCTGGTCGAGCAGCAGGGCGTCGGCGAAGGGGGCGCCGAGGCGCTCACGGGTCGCGTCGTCGCTCTCCGGCCCGACGGCGCCACCCAGCCCCGCGGCCCGGCTCGCCGCACGCGTGAGGTCGACGACCGAGACGCTGTCGCCGGCCGCGCCGAGGAGGCGCCCCGTGAGTCCCTGCTCGACCGCGAGCACGTAGAGCTCGGCGAGGTCGTCGACGTGGACCGTCGCCCAGCGCTGGGTGCCGCTGCCCACGAGGGTGAGGGATGCGCCGTCGGGCCCCTCGCCGCGCGGGGCTCCCGCGACGATCCCCGGGATGCCCGCGCCGTGGCCGTAGACGATGCCCGGCACGACGACCGAGGCGACCACGCGCCCCCGGGCCTCGGCAGCGAGCAGGCGCTCTTCGATCGGGAGACGCCACGCCACGATCGCGGGCGGGTCCAGGGGCGAGTCCTCGGCGATCGCGTCGCCGCTCCCGTAGACCCAGATCCCGCTCGTGTGGACGAACGGCCGGGCCGTGCCGTCGAACGTCGCGAGGACCGCGTCGACGACCGAGGCGTCGATCGCGGGGCTCGTGCCGTCGCTCGCGGCCGCGGTGTGGACCGCGGCGTCGGCGTCCTCAAGCAGCGCGGCGAGCGCCGCGGTGTCGGTGAGGTCGGCGACGACAGCCGTCGCGCCCGCGGCCTCGACCGTGCGCGCGGACCCCTCGCTGCGGACGAGCGCGGTCACCCGGTGCCCCCGCGCCGTGAGCGCCGCGAGCACCGCGGACCCGACGAATCCCGTGCGACCCGTCAGCAGAACCTTCACGTCAGCCTCCTCGAACCCACCCCTGCGGGGTGCCGACGACGCCCGGTGCGTCGCGTCGATCCCAACGGTATCCAACGGGTACCAATGACTTCAACGTGCCATTATTACCTCATGGATACTGTGGGAACGGTCGACGAGGTCCCCGACGTCTTCTCCCCGACCTGCCCGTCGCGGCTCGTGGTCGAACGCCTCGGTGACAAGTGGACGCTGCTCGTCCTCATGGCGCTGCGGACCGGGATCCTGCGGTTCGGGGAGCTGCGCGACAAGATCGGTGCCGTGACCCCCAAGGTGCTCACGCAGACGCTGCGCTCGCTCGAGCGCGACGGGATCGTGACCCGTACCGTCTACGCCGAGGTGCCCCCACGGGTCGAGTACTCGCTCACGGACCTGGGGCGCTCGCTCCTGGGCCCGGTCGACGCGATCCGCGCCTGGTCCGAGGCCAACGGCGAGCGGATCGCCGCGGCCCGCGAGGCATCTGCGGTCTGAGACGCGGGACGCTCAACGGCACGTGAGCCAGGCGTCGGCCCCGAACAGTTCTGCGGGTGACGCCCAGGGCTTCGCGGAGGGCACCCATCCGGTCCGGCCCGCCAGGAACGTCAGCACCCGTGCCGCCTCGAGGAGCACGTCCGCCTCCCCCGCGCCGGCGACTGCGGAGAGCAGCAGCATCACGCTCGAGACGGCGGGATCGGGCGGTTCGGCCCCGACGAAGCGCGCGCTCGCGAGCACGTCGAGGAGCGCGAGGAGATCGACGTCGAGATCAGCGGCCGGACAGCCGACCGCGCTCGCGGCGAGACTCAGGGCGTGGAGCCGACCAAGATCCTCGATCAGGCGCTGCCGCCCCTCGCCGTCAGGAGCGGCCGACGCGCCGTCGGGCCACATCAGCAGGCCCAGGGCCTCCTCGGCGAAGAGGTGCGGGACGTCGCCGCGAGCCGCTGCAGGATCCACAGGCCGGGCCGGGAACAGTCTCACCGCGTCCCGGGCGATCTCGTGGACCGGGATCGGCCGAGTCGCGGCGGCAGTCGCCCGGTCCGATGCGTACCGGATGTCCAGGAGCGAGACCTGACCCGCCCCGACCATGTCCACGACCCGCTCGCACACGGCACCGGCCCTGCGGGAGTGCTCCCCGTCGCTCGGCCACGTCGCGGCCACCAAGGGCGTGGGCACGCCGTCCACCGAGTACGGGCTGCCGACGAGCAGTGCGAGCGCGAGCCGGTCGAGGCCCTCCCAGGACTGCGGCTCGGCCATCGAGTCAGCCCTGCGGGCGCAGGGCGATCGCCATGGCCTCGAGCGCGAGCAACGGTGCCACGTTGCCGTCGAGGCGCTCACGGGCCACACCGATCGCGTCCATGCGGCGCACGGTCTGCTCGGGCGTCGAGTCCTCGGCCAGCGCCTGCACGGTCTCGGCGAGCTCGGTGTTCACGAGGTCCACGTGGGCACCGAGCTGCACCACGAGCACGTCACGGTAGAGCGAGAGCAGGTCCAGCATCGCGCGGTCCAGGACGTCTCGCTGGTGACGGGTCGCGCGGCGCTTCTGGTCCTTCTCGAGGTCCGTGAGCTGCGAGCGCAGCTTGGGCGGCATGACGCCGCCCGCCTCGACGCCCAGCGCGCGCAGGAGCTCGGCCTTCTCGACCGCGTCGCGTTCCTCGGTCGCGGCCTTGGCCTCGGCCTGGGCGACCTCGACCAGCTCGCCCGCGGCGACCACGGCATCCCCGACGCCACGGATCCGGCGCGCGATCGACAGGACCGAGGACCGGCGCTCGCGCGCCTTGCCGTCCCGGGCCAGACGGCGCGCCAGGCCGATGTGGCTCTGCGCGGCGCGCGCCGCGGCCTCGGCCACGACCGGGTCCACGCCGTCCCGTGCGACCAGCAGACGAGCGACGGCCTCGACCGGAGGCACCCGGAGCGCCACGCCACGGCACCGCGAGCGGATGGTCACCAGGACGTCCTGCGGGCTGGGGGCGCACAGGATCCAGACCGTGCGTGGCGGTGGCTCCTCGATGGCCTTGAGGAGGACGTTGGTGGTGCGCTCGGCCATGCGGTCCGCGTCCTCGACGATGATGACGCGCCAACGTCCCTGCGAGGGCCGGCGGCTGGCGACGCCCACGAGGTCACGCACCTCGCTGATCGCGATGGTCACCTTCTCGGTCGCGACGACCGTCACGTCCGCATGGGTGCCCGCGAGGGTCGTGGTGCACGCCTGGCACACCCCGCAGCCGCCCTGCTCGCACTGCAGCGCGGCCGCGAAGGCTCGCGCGGCGTTCGACCGGCCCGAGCCCGGCGGTCCCGTCAGGAGCCAGCCGTGCGTCATGGCCGCGGGGTCGGTGGCCGCGGTCGAGAGCAGCTCGACCGCGTGCTCCTGCCCGACGACGTCGTCCCAGACCGTCACGGGGCGCTCGTCCGCTCGGCCGAGCCGGGGGCCGGGTGGGCGGGGTGCGTCACGGGAGGCGTGAGCGGCAGGTCCGCGAGGTCCGGGGCGTAGCCGATCGCGGAGTCGGAGTCGTCGAAACCGTCGTCGGGCAGCGCCTCGACCGTGTCCTCTGCCTCCTCGACCACGGGCGTCAGCTCGAGCCGGGCCGCGAGGTCCACACGGATCTGTGCCTGGATGTCCTCGATCGAGGCGGTCGCGTCGATCACGACCCACCGCTCCGGGTCCGCCGCCGCGCGCGACAGGAAGGCCTCGCGCGTGCGGCGGTGGAAGTCGAGCCCTGCGCTCTCGAGACGGTCCGGCTTCCCCTGGAGGCGCTCGGCCGCGACGGCCGGGTCCAGGTCCAGCAGGACGGTCACGTGCGGCATGAGCCCCTGGACGGCCCACAACGAGATGAGCTCGACCTCGTCGACACCGAGCTCCCGACCGCCCGCCTGGTAGGCGACGGACGAGTCGAGGTACCGGTCCGTCACGACGACCGCGCCGCGCTCGAGCGCGGGCCGGACCAGGTGGGCCACGTGGTGCGCACGGTCCGCGGCGTAGATGAGGGCCTCGGTGCGAGCGTCCATGTCCCGGCCGTGCAGCACGGCCTGGCGCAGCTCGACACCCAGCTCCGTGCCCCCGGGCTCGCGCGTCAGCACGACCTCGCGGCCGGTCAGGTCCCCCAGCCACTCCCCCAGGAGGCGGGACTGGGTGGACTTGCCGACGGCGTCGCCGCCCTCGAACGAGATGAAGTAACCGGGTGTGCTCACGCGCCCACGATAGTCGGGCCGCCTGACACCCGTCGGGCGACCCGGCACGGCCGGTAGCCTCGGGGCATGTCCGTCCTCCCCGTCCCCGGCCCCGACCTCCCCGAGCCTCCCGTGCTCCCCACGCCGGGCGCCGCGTTCGCCGGGCGCACGTTCGACGCGATCCTGTTCGACATGGACGGCACGCTGATCGACTCCGTGCCGGCCGTCGACCGCAACTGGCGCCGGTGGGCGCACGAGTACGGGCTGTCGGACGCCGACTCGTTCCAGATCGAGCACGGCACCCCCGCCCGCACCCTCATCGCGCGCCTCCTGCCGGTCGACCAGGTCGAGGAGGCGTACGAGCGGATCCACGACCTCGAGCTGAACGACAACGAGGGCGTGCGGATCCTGCCCGGCACGGTCGACGCGTTCGCGTCGCTGCCCGCGACCCGGCAGGCGATCGTCACCTCGTGCACGCGTCCGCTCGCCGCGGCACGCATCGCGGCCTCGGGCCTCGTGCCGCCCGCGGTCGTCGTCACGGCCGACGACGTCGCGCACGGCAAGCCCGACCCCGACCCGTTCCTGCTCGGTGCCGAGCGGCTCGGCGTCGACCCGTCGCGGTGCCTCGTGGTCGAGGACGCCCCTGCCGGCGTGACCGCGGGTCGTGCTGCCGGGTGCGCGGTGCTCGTCGTCGAGGGCACGCACACGCTCGCGCAGCTCGCCGGAGCCTCCGTGGCCCCCGACGCGGGGGCGAGCGGGCTCGACGAGGTGCGCTTCGCCGTCGGGCAGGACGGGTCGATCAGCGTGACCGACGCCTGACGCTCGGGCTACCTCCCGTCGATGACCGCGGCACCCCGCCGGACCGCGAGTACCGTCGCTCCCGCGACGAAGTAGTCCTCCTCCGAACCGCTCCGCACGTCGCGGACCGCTTGACGCAGCGCATCGGTCGCCTGCTCGACGCGTGTCAGTCGCTCGGGGTCCGCGACCGCCCCGGCCATGGACCGGACCGCGTCCGCGTAGGCACGCAGGGTGTCCCTCGCCAGAGGGCGGAGCGGCTCTCCGAAGGCGAGGTCCTCCCGGTCCTGCGTCTCCCAGCTCGTGATCAGGCGCGTCAGGTCTCCCACGACCGACGACGTGAGCGAGAGAGCCTCGGCCTGGGCTCCTTGCGTGCGCGACGTCTCGGCGTACCGCTTCGCCCGACGGTTGGCGCGCAACGCGTCCTTCGTGTGCGCCGCGGACTGCCGCGAGACGTCGATCACGGGACCCAGCGTCAGGCGCCGCTCGTCCCACTCCTCGGGCGACGGGGCTGCGCCCCGGTCGAGGCCCTCGGCCAGGTGGTCGAGCTGGTCGGCGAGCGCCTCGCGCAGCCTGCCGAGCGCGACGTCCGAGGCAGCGAGCGGGAGGGGAGGGAACAGCAGGTTGATCCCGATCCCCACCAGGGCCCCGACGACCACGAGCCCCGCGTAGGCCCCGACATACCCCACCTTGTCCGCGTTGCCGATGATCAGGACGAACAAGGCCGAGGTGACGGCCCACGAGCCCATGTCACCCAGGATGCCCCAGCCCGCGACCAGGATCGCGACCGCGACGACGAGTGCGATCGACAGCGCGCTGGGGGCGAGGAGCAGGTCGGCCAGACGAGCGATGACCGCTCCCGCCAGGATCGCGCCCACCGCCTGCAGGGACTCGCGGACAGACCGGGCGACCGTGCTCGTCGTCGCGACGACCGCACCGAGCGGGGCGTAGTAGGGGTAGTCCGAGAACGGCTCCGGCAGGACCATCCCCACGAGCCATGCGGCGGCGGCAGCGACGGCACCGCGCACCGCCATGGCCCATCGCGGATGGAGATGCCACTGCCTCAGCGCCGCGGTCGCCACGGTCCTCACGCGCGCCGGACGGTCGGGGACTGCAGGTGCACTCATCACCGCACCCTAGGCACGCCGTGGACCTGGTCGCAGCGGCGAGGGCGAGGGCGCGACCGTCTGAGCCCGCTAGATCACACCCGCCCGCAGCGCCGCAGCCACGACCTTCGACGCCGCCGCGTGGACCTCGACGAGTTCCTCGAGGCTCAGGCCCGTCGCCGCGGTGATCGCGGGCGGGATGTGCTCGGCCTGGTCGCGCAGCTCGCGACCGGCCGGGGTCAGCGTGACGTCGACGACGCGGCCGTCGTGCTCGTTGCGCGACCGGGTGAGGTACCCCGTGGCCTCGAGGCGGCGGACGAGCGGCGAGAGCGTGCCCGGGTCCAGGTGGAGCCGGTCCGCGAGCGAGGTCGCCGTGGTGGGCTCGCCCGCGGCCGCGTCCTGCCACAGCGCCAGCATCACGAGGTACTGCGGGTGGGTCAGACGCAAGGGCTCGAGCAGCGGCTTGTACATGGCGACCATGGCGCGCGCCCCCGCGGACAGCGCGAAGCAGACCTGGGACTCGAGCGCGAGGGGGTCGTAGCTGTCGCGCGGAGCGCGGGAGCCCTCGCGGCCCGCGGCGGGAGTCTCCTCGCGGGGAGCGGTCGAGGGTGCCTGGGCTGCGCGTCCGGCGCTCTCGGTCGAGGTGGTCATGTCGCCATGGTAGCCAGGCTTCGCCTATGCTTGGTACACCAATCATTGGTGCACCATGCAACTGCACCGTTCTCGTGAGGAGAGGCGCATGGCCGACAAGCAGCGACGACGCCCCCTGGGCCTGCGCATGACCGAGACGTTCCTGCCGATCTTCGGCCCCGCCCAGGTCGGGAAGCAGGGCTCGCCCGGTCGCGGCGTCTCCGCGGCCGAGGCCGAGCGCGACCGCGAGCTCAAGACGCGCTTCGAGTACGTGACGGGTCCCGACGGCCGCAGCTACGTCGTCGAGCACACGGACGAGCCGACCGCGGGCTGAGTCCCCGCCCCGCCGAGAACGGGGTTGGGGGGGGGGGGGGCGAGACAACCACCCCCACCCCCCGGTAGGGCCCGCCCCCGGCGGGGGGGGCCGGCCCCGGCCCGGCGGCCCCCCCGCCACCCCCGCCGCCCCCG
>NZ_JBHXCQ010000013.1:0-155910 GCF_042726295.1 Oerskovia sp. NPDC060338 | reverse complement strand
GGCCGCCTCTGCGCGGGCGCCCCCCGGGCCCCCCCGCGGGGGGGCTCCCGCCCCCCCCCCCCGTACTGGGGTTGTGGGTTGTTCCCCCCCAACACCCCCCCCCCAACCCCGTTCTCGGCACGGCACCGGTCGGAGTCGGCAGCCCGGTCCGAGGCGGCCCCCGGGCAACCTCGGCAGCCCGGTCAGGCCACCCGGCTCACTCGCCCGGGTAGACCACGCCCGTCTGACGGCGGACCTCGTCCATGGTCCGCATGACGTCGAGCGTGTCCTGCCACGTCATCCGGGGGCTCTCGGTCAGCCCGGCCTCGAGGCAGCGCGCGACCTCGGCCGCCTGGTACTGCTTGCCCTCGCCGCGGAAGCCCTCGTAGCGCCACTCGGCGCCGTCGTGGCGGACCACGCGGAACGACGTCGGGGCGTAGAACGTGCCCTCGACCTCGATGCGCCCCGCGGTGCCGGAGATCGACGCCACGTTGGGCGTCTGCGACCACAGCGTCGTCGAGAGCGTGGCCATCGCACGGCCGTAGCCCAGCGTGATGCCGAGCTGGCCGTCGACGCCCGTCTCGGTCAGCGCACCGACCGCCGTGACCGACGACGGCGCGCCCAGCACGTCGTGCGCGAACGACACGGGGTAGACGCCGAGGTCCAGCAGCGCGCCGCCCGCGAGCTCGGGCGCGTAGAGCCGGTGCGCGGGGTCGAACGGGAAGAACTGGCCGTGGTCGGCCGTCACGTTGACGATCTCACCGATCTCACCGCGCGCGATCACTCCGCGCAGCGCCGCGACGTGCGGCAGGAACCGCGTCCACATCGCCTCCATGACGAACACGCCCGCGGCACGGGCGGCGTCGAGGATCTCGCGCGCCTCGGCCTCGTTGCGCGTGAACGCCTTCTCGACCAGGACGTGCTTGCCCGCGGCGATGGCCAGCAGCGCGTGGTCACGGTGGTGCGAGTGGGGCGTGGCGACGTACACGACGTCGACCTGCGGGTCCTCGACGAGCTCGGTGTAGTCGGCGTGGGTCGTGTGGATGCCGTGCTCGGTCGCGAAGCGCTCGGCGCGGACGCGGTCGCGCGACCCCACCGCCACGACACGGGCTCGCGTGTGGTCGCGCACGGCCTCGGCGAACGACCCGGCGATGTTCCCGGCGCCCAGGATCCCCCAGCGGACGGTCGGCGCGGTCCGGGGATCGGGCACGACGCCGGAGATCACCTCGGGGAGGTCGGCAGCGGTCGCGGCGAGGTGAGGCAGGGAGGTGGGCTTCGGGTCGGTCGGTGCCGCGGTGCGGGCGTCGTTGCTCATGGGTTCACGCTAACCCCGTGGGAGCGCGGCCACGGGTCATTGCCCGAGGTGTGGTCGTGCAGCGCCCAGGCCTGTCCGCGACGAGCACGGGGTTGCGCGCGGTCGAACCCCGCGATCTCGTCCGTCCCGGCCGTCAGGACGACCGCAACCCCGTTCTCGGCACTCGGCACCCAACACCCGGCACCGGCCCCCGGCGCCCCCACTCACTCGCCCGGGTACACGACCCCCAGCTGAGAACGCGCCGCGTCCATGACCCGCATCAGGTCGAGCGTGTCCTGCCACGTCATGCGCGGGCTCTCCGTGAGTCCCGCCGCGAGGCAGCGCGCGACCTCGGCCGCCTCGTACTGCTTGGCGCCCGGCGTGTACCCGTCGTAGTCGCGGCGGGCACCGTCGGCCCAGACCACGCTGAACGCCGTGGGCACCATGAAGCGGTCGACGACCTCGATCCGCCCGCCCGAGCCCGCGACCACGAGCGACGTCGCCGACTGCGCCAGGACCGACGACGCGAGCGTCGCGGTCGCCCGGTCGCCGTACCGCAGCACCACGGTCGACTGGGCGTCCACCCCGGTGGGAGCCGGGAGACCCACGGCCGTGACGTCGTCGGGCATACCCAGGAGGTCCGTCGCGAACGCGAGCGGGTAGATCCCGATGTCCAGCAGGGCGCCGCCCGCGAGCTCGGGCGCGAAGAGCCGGCTCGCCGGGTCGTACGCGGCGTTCGACCCGTAGCTCGCCGTGACCGACCGGACGTCCCCGATCTCGCCCTGCGCGATCAGCGCGCGGATCGCGGCGACGTGCGGCAGGTGCCGCGTGAGCATGGCCTCCATGACGAACACGCCCGCGGCGTGCGCGGCGTCGAGCACCTCGCGAGCCTCGGCCTCGTTGCGCGTGAACGCCTTCTCCATGAGCACGGGCTTGCCCGCCGCGATCGCGAGCAGCCCGTGGTCGCGGTGGTGCGAGTGCGGGGTCGCGACGTACACGACGTCCACGTCCGGGTCCGCGACGAGCGCCTCGTACGAGCCGTGCACGGTCGCCGAGGGCGCGTGCCGCTGCGCGAAGTCCCGCGCCCGGTGCTCGTCGCGCGAGCCCACGGCCGCCACGTGGCCCTGCGTGAACGTCCGCACCTCGTCGGCGAACGAGCCGGCGATGTTCCCCGCGCCGAGGATCCCCCAGCGCACGGGCGGGGCCGTGCCCGGGTCGGGGACGGCGTCGAGCACGTTGACCACGGCGTGGGAGACCATGCCTCCACGCTACTGCGGCCCCGGGGGAGACCGGTCGACGGACCGGTCTCCCCCGGGGCCGCAGCCCTCAGGACAGGTTCAGGACACGGCTCCGCGACGTCGGAGCGCCACGAGCGTCAGCCCCGTCCCGAGCAGCAGGGCAGCCACGCCGGCGAGCACGCCGGCCGTCGCGCCCGTCGTGGCGAGGGCCCCGCCCGTCGCCGTCGGGCGGGCGGCAGGCGGCTCGGTCGGCGGCACGGCGGCGGCCGGCGGCGTCTCGCCGGGGGGCTCGGTCACGGGTGGCACCGTCGCAGGCGGGACGACCGGGGTCGCCGGGTTGTCGAGCGCCACCTCGACCAGACCCTCCTCTCCGACCGTCACCTGCGCACCGCCGTCGACCGGCGTGACGCCCTCGCCCGAGAACACCGGCGCCCCCCAGGTCACGCCGTCGACGGCGGCGGGCGAGAGCTCGCTCAGCGTGACCACCGTCCCGGCCGCGAGACCCTCAGCGACACCGTGGCACCGTCGGTCACGGTCAGGCTCCCCGACGCGGTCCGCCCGTCCCGCTCGGTCGTGTACTCCACGGTGAACTCGGTCCCCGCCGGGACCCCGGCGGCACCTTCGCCCGTGACACGCTTGGTCAGCCGGAGCTCGCCGTTGCCGTCCCCGTCGCCGTCACCGCCTGCACCCGCGTACTCGAGGACCCGCTGGTCGTCCCAGCCTGTGCTGCCCGCGATCTGGTTGCCGAACGTGTCCCCGTCCCGCACGCCTGCGGGGAGCGTCATCTCGTAGCGGACCATGTACATGCGCGAGCCGTCGGTGACGGGATCGACGAACGTGAGGTCGAACGAGGACCCTGCGACGTCCGGGGTGTAGACGTACCCCGTGCCACGTTCGAGCCACACGGCGTCGCCGGAGAAGTCGCCGTCGTTCCAGTCGGCCAGCGGGACGTAGCCGACCACGAGCGAGTCGTCCCTCATGGTCAGCCGTGAGTCGTACGTGTCGGTCACGACGACCGGGCCACCTGCCGATGCTGCCAGGAACTCGCTCGGCACGTAGACGTCCCAGACCGCGGTCCTGCCGTCGGTGCTGACCCAGCCGTTCTTGAGAGGCTGCTCGGGGGCCGACCACCCCGCCCCCGGGATCACCTCGCCACCCGGCACCGGTACCTGGATCACCATGTCGTTGCCCGTCACGAACGAGAACGTGCCCCCCTCGCCCACGTCGTCCACCTGCGCCCAGAAGTACAGCGTGCCGTGCACGTTGGTCGCGGTCTCGACATAGGGGCTGAGCGTGCACGCGAACCCGTCCTGCGTGACGTCGCAGGTCCCGACGACCGCTCCCTCGGGAGTCTTGAGGTCGAACGTCGTCGCGAAGCCGGTCACGCGGGGCGACTGCGGGAAGGCCAGGGTGAAGGTGTCGCCGGCGCGCGACCCGTCGGGCACGGCCCACGTGGCCTCGATCCGCAGGGACTGCCACAGGTGGACCTCGTCGACCGGCTCGGTGATCGTGACCGTCTTGATGGCGTCGAGCTCGGCCGCGGCCGCCGTGCGTGGCATCGCGAGCACGCCGACGAGGGCGAGCAGAGCCGCGAGCGCGGCCGTCAGCATGCGCCACGGCAGGGCTGCGGTGGAGGGGGGTGCGGCGACCGTCGCCGCGTGCCGGGGCGAGCCGGCCGGTCGGTTGTTCGTCATGATGGCTCCTCGGGTGGTGCCCGGCGGGTCGGGGAGGACCGTCGGGTCGCACGGACGGGTGATCCGTGGTAACTGGCAAGACGCCGGGCGCCGTGCCGCTTGACGCGAGAACTGCCGATGTGTCGCACGTCACCCCGTGCCGGGACACGATGGATCCACCCGAACGAACGGAACCCCGATGGCGCACCCAACTTCCCCACGGCCCTCGGCGAGCCCGCCGCCTGGAGCGCGGCCCAGCGCCCCGGCCGACCGAGCCGGCGCGACCGCCGGCGCAGGCGCCCCCGGCAGCGCCGCCTGGGCGCGCGGCCTCGTCAAGACGTACGGCCAGGGCGAGACGACGGTCCGCGCCCTCGACGGGGTCGACGTCGACTTCCGGGCGGCCGAGCTCACGGCCATCATGGGACCGTCGGGCTCGGGCAAGTCGACGCTCATGCACTGCATGGCCGGCCTGGACACACCGACGTCGGGCAGCGTCGTGATCGACGGGACCGAGGTGAGCCGCCTCTCGCAACGGCGCCTCACGGCGCTGCGGCGGACCCGGATCGGGTTCGTGTTCCAGTCGTACAACCTGGTCCCGACCCTCACCGCCGCAGAGAACATCACGCTCCCGCTCGACATCGCGCGCGCGCCCGTCGACCGGGCCTGGTTCGACGAGGTCGTGGCCGCGGTGGGCCTGGGCGACCGCCTGCACCACCGTCCGTCCGAGCTCTCGGGCGGCCAGCAGCAGCGGGTCGCGTGCGCACGCGCCCTGGTGTCGCGGCCGTCGGTCGTGTTCGCCGACGAGCCCACGGGAAACCTGGACTCGCGCTCGTCCGCGGAGGTCCTGGGCTTCCTGCGGCGCTCGGTCAACGAGCTGGGGCAGACGGTCGTCATGGTCACGCACGACCCACGCGCGGCCTCGTACGCGCACCGGGTCCTGTTCCTGACCGACGGGCGGATCACGGCCGACCTCGCGGCCCCGACCAGGCGCGACATCCTCGACGCGCTCGGCCAGGCGGAGGAGGACTGATGCTGCGGGTCGCGCTGCGCGGGGTCCGGGCCCACCTGGTCCGCTTCCTGCTGTCGACGCTCGCCGTGATGCTCGGCGTCGCGTTCGTCGTGGGGACCTTCACGTTCCGCGCGATGCTGTCGTCGACGTTCGACGAGATCATCGCGACGACCCTCGTCGCCGACGTGTACGTGCGTGGCGCCGAGGAGATCGACGCCACCACGAGCGCGGGCAGCTCGTTCGGGACACCTCACGCCCCGGTCCCGGTCTCGCTCGCGGACACGGTCGCGGGGGTCGACGGCGTCGCGCGCGCGGTGCCCGACGCCTCGGGCCCGATCGTCCTGGTCGCGGCCGACGGCACGGCCGTCACGACGTCCGGTCCCCCGAGCATCGGGATCGCGGTGGGCCCCGACGAGCCGACCGTGACGCTCGCGAACGGGGCGTGGCCCGTGGGCGGCACGCAGATCGCGCTCGAGGAGAGCGCGGCCGCGGCTGCGGGACTGACCACGGGCGACACGACGACCGTGGTCCTCGCGGGCGCGCCGCAGCCCGTCACCGTCACGGGGATCTTCGCGATCGAGGCCGCTGCGGCGGGCACCATCCTGGTGGGGCTCGACCCCTCGACCGCGCTCGCGACCTACGCGCCCGACGGCACGGTCCCCACGATCTCCGTCTACGCCGCGGGGGACGTGTCCGAGCAGGTGCTCGCCGACCGGGTCGCAGAGGTCCTGCCGGCGGGAGCCGAGTCCCTCACGGGCGAGGCCATGCGCGACGAGGCCCGCGAGGGCGTCGAGCAGATCCTCGGCTTCATCGAGACGTTCCTGCTGGTCTTCGCGGCCATCGCGCTGTTCGTGGGGGCGTTCATCATCGCCAACACGTTCGCGATGTCGGTCCGCGAGCGCCAGCGCGAGTTCGCGCTGCTGCGCGCGCTCGGGGCCTCGCCCGCGCAGGTCTTCGCGTCGATCCTCGCGCAGGCCGTCGCGGTGGGGCTGCTGGGGGCGGCCGCGGGCGTGGTCCTGGGCAGGGTCCTGGTCAGCGGGTTGCGGGCGGCGTTCGGCTCGACGGGCATGGAGCTCTCGGGACGTGTTCCGCTGAGCGTCACGTCGGTCGTGGTCGCGATCTCGCTGGGGGTCCTGGTGAGCGTGGTCGCGGCTGCGGTCCCGGGCCGCCACGCGGCCCTCACGCCTCCGGTCCAGGCCATGCACGACGACGTCGCTCCGGACCGCGGCACGGGCACCCGGGCGGTGGTCGGGCTGGTGCTCACCGTGGTCGGTGCCGGGCTGCTGGTGCTGGCCTCGCGCCTCGGGAACTCGGCCTCGGCCGACCCGACCGGGTGGGCCCTGGTCGACGACCTCAACCCGCGGGTCCTGCTCGCGGTGGGCGCGAGCGCGGCTCTCGTGGGCGTCCTGGTCCTGTCGCCCGCGATCGCCGGGCCCGTCATCACGGTCCTCGCCGCCCCGGCGGTCGCCACGATCCGGCCGCTCGGCCGCCTGGCCCGCGGCAACGTCACGCGCAGCCCGCGCCGCACGTCGAACACGGCCGGCGCGCTCCTGATCGGGATGGCCCTCGTGAGCGCGACCGGAGTCATCGCAGCCTCGACGCAGGCCTCGGTACGGTCGATCGTCGACGAGCAGGTGCGGGCCGACTACGTGGTCCAGGCCGCCGCCGCCACGGGCGCGCTCCCCCCGGGTGTCACCGATGCCGTGACCGGCCTCCCCGCCGTCGGGCAGGCGCTCGCGCTACGGCTCGGGACCCTCGACGTCGACGGCGAGCCCAGCGGTGCCACGGTCGTGCCGCCCGGGTTCTTCGCCGAGGCGCTCGACGCCCCCGTGGTCGAGGGCGACCCCGACGGGGCGCTCGCCGACGGCGAGGCCGTGGTCAGCCGGACCGCGGCGCGGGACGAGGCGTGGGAGGTCGGCGACACCCTGACCCTCACGAGCGACGACGGCGCCCGCACGCAGGACGTGCGCGTCGGGGCGATCGTCGACACCCAGGTGATCTCGTCCGACGTGGTCCTCGCCGACGCGACGTACGCGAGCGTGGGTGTGCCCGAGATCCCCACGTACGCGATCTACGTCACCGCCGCCTCCGGGACGTCCGGGGCGGAGCTGCGTGACGCGCTCACCGAGGCGGTCAAGCCCTTCCTCGTGGTCTCGGTCCTGGACCGCGAGGAGCTCGCCAACGCGGCAGCCGCCCAGGTGGACCAGGTCCTCGTGATCCTCTACGCGCTGCTCGGTCTGTCGATCGTCATCGCGCTGCTGGGCATCGTCAACACGCTCGCGCTGTCGATCATCGAGCGCACGCGCGAGATCGGGCTGCTGCGCGCCGTGGGCCTCGGACGCCTCCAGCTCGCGGGCATCATCACGATCGAGTCCGTCCTGACCGCGGTCTACGGCACCGTGCTGGGCGTGATCACGGGCATCGCGATCGCCGCGGCGCTGCCGGGGGTGCTCGCCGAGCAGGGGCTCACGAGCCTCGCGGTCCCCTGGGGGCAGGTGCTCGCGGTCCTGGGCCTGGCAGTCGTGATCGGCCTGGTCGCGAGCGTGTGGCCGGGCATCCGGGCCTCGCGCCTGCCGGTCCTGGAGGCGGTCACGGTCGACTGACACGTCGTGCCTGCCGTCGAGATAGTACGTTCTGCGCGAGGTAGTGCGCGGCGCGTCCTACCTCGCGCAGAACGTACTACCTCGCGCCGGGGCGACGCGATTACGTCGTCTCGGCGGACACCAACCTGGCCGCCGCGGCCGGGGTCCGGTAGCGACGCAAGGGTGCGTTGCGCCAGGCGACCAGCCCGACGACGGCGCTCGCCGCGAGCCCGCCCGCCACCAGGGCGACGGGCGCCGAGGTCAACGACGCGAGGACCCCACCGCGGAAGTTGCCCACCTCGGGGCCCGCGACCCCCACCACGTGCTCGACCGACGACACGCGGCCCCGGAACTCGTCGGGCGTCTCGAGCTGGACGAGCGCCCCGCGCGTCACGACCGACACCGTGTCGGCCGCCCCCGCGACCGCGAGGCACGCGAGCGCGAGCCACAGCGGCCCGGCCAGCCCGAAGCCCGCGAGCGCGATCCCCCACGTCGCGGCGGCGGCGAGCTGCAGCGCGCCCGACCTCGGCGCGCGCGTGACCGCCCCGGACAGCAGCCCGGCACCGATCCCACCCACAGCGACCGCCGAGAGGAACAGCCCGAGGGTGCGCGGGTCGCCGTCGAACCGGATCTCGTTGACGAGCGGGAACAGCGAGACGGGCATCGCGAGCACGGTCGCCGCGACGTCCGTCGCGAACGACCCCCGCAGCGTCGGCCGCTTCCAGACGATCGACCACCCGCCCGCCGCGGCCCGACGGCGCACGGGGCGTCCGCGGTCGGCCGCCGGTCCGCCGTCCGGCACGGGTGGGAGGGGCGGCAGCGCAGGTACGGGGCCGCCGTGCGGCCCGGGCACCCGGGCAGGCTGGGGCACGGGTGGGAGGGGCGGCAGCCGCACCAGCCCGAGCAGGGCGACCACGGCCGCCGCCACCTGCAGCCCGTAGGCGGCCGGGAGGTCCCAGCGCGCGACGACGAGCCCGGCCAGTGCCGGACCGACGAGCATCGCGACCTGGAACGCGAGGTTCTGCAGCGCGAGCCCTGCCGCGACCTGGTCGGCGGGCAGGAGACGAGGCGGCACGGTCCGCCGCGCGGGTGCGCCCAGCGCGTTGCACGCGGCGCCGAGGCTCACGAGGGCGAGCAGCACCCACACGGATCGGTTGCCCACGACCGCCTGGGCGGCGAGGCCCACCGCGGCGAGCGCCTGGCCGGTCGACGCGAGGCGCATGATCGTGCGGCGGTCGTGCACGTCGGCCAGGTGTCCGCCGACGAGGCCGAGCGTGAGGAGAGGCACCGCGGTCGCGAGGCCGATCGCGCCGGTCCACACCGGGCTGTGCGTGAGCTCCCATACCTGGAGCAGGACCGCGACGGTGGCGACCTGGTACCCGAGACCGCCGACCGCCGACCCCGCCCACAGGTCGCGGTAGGCAGCGCTGGTGCGCAGCGGGCGCAGGTCGAGGACGGTGCCCCGCACGTCAGGACCTCTCGGGTGCCCGGGCGCCGGGCGCCTGCGCGGGGTGGCCGGCGGCGTCGAGCCGCTCGACGAGGCGCTCGCGCAGGGACCTGCTCGCGAGGACACGCTCGAGGTCGGTGACCACGGCGCTCAGCGCGTACGGCAGCTCGTCGTCGATCTCGGCGATCGACTCCTCGGTCGCACGCCACTCGGCCTCGAGGAGAGGGACGAGCGCGCGGGCCTTGTCGGTGAGCGCCACGCGGCGCGTGCGGGCGTCCTCGCCCGACTCCGTCCGGACGAGGCCCTCGCTGCGCATCGCGGTGACCGTCTGGCTCATCGCCGAGTGCGTGCGGCCGAGCGACGCGGCGAGCTCGCGGATCGTCAGCGGCCCGGTGTGGGCGAGACGGATGAGCGGGTAGACGAAGCGTGGACGCACGCCGTCGACCCCGCGGTCGGTGTAGACGGTGCCGATCTCGTCGTCGAGCCGGCGCAGCAGGGCGTGCAGGGAGTCCCAGCGTCCGGGGACGGCGGTCGGGTCAGAGGATGTCACAGCACTGTTATAACAGCACTCATACAAGCGTGTCGAGCCGGTGCTTCGACGGGCGGTCGACCCCGCCCCGACGTAGCGTCGAGGTGCCGCGTCCCGCGGGAGAGACCCTCCCGTGCACGGCCGCGCGATTCCCTGTCCCCACCCGAGGAGGTCCACATGTCCGAGGTCCCGATCCGCACCCTCATCAGCCCGCTGCGCTACGTTCAGTCGCGCGGCGCGCTGTCGCGGCTCGGCGAGTTCGTCGCACCGATCGGCACCAAGCCGCTGCTGGTCGCCGACGACGTCGTCTGGGAGATCGTCCAGGACACCGTCGCCGAGTCGTTCCAGGCCGCGAACCTGCCGCGAGCGCGTGAGGGCTTCGGCACGTACGCGACCGCCGCGGAGGTCGACCGGCTGGCACGCCGCATCCGGGAGACCGGGTCGGACGTGATCGTCGGGATCGGCGGCGGCAGCACGATCGACGCGGTCAAGGCCGCCGGGCACCTCGAAGGAATCCGGTGGGTCTCGGTCCCGACCGTCGCCTCGACCGACGCACCGTGCTCCGCGCTGTCCGTCATCTACACCGAGGACGGGGCGTTCGAGGAGTACCGGTTCTTCCCGCACAACCCGGACCTGGTCCTGGTCGACACCCAGCTCGTGGCCAACGCCCCGGTGAAGTTCCTCGTCGCGGGCATCGGCGACGCCCTCGCGACGTGGATCGAGGCCCGCGCCGTGGCCAAGGCCAACGCGACGACCATGGCGGGCGGGCTGCCTCTCATCACCGGGACGGCGCTCGCCGAGCTCTCGTGGAAGATCCTGTGGGAGAACTCGCTCGCGGCGATCGAGGCCGTCAAGGAGCACCTCGTCACGCCCGCGGTCGACGCCGTGGTCGAGGCCAACACCCTGCTCTCCGGGCTCGGCTTCGAGTCGGGCGGCCTCGCCGCGGCCCACGCGATCCACAACGGGCTCACGGCCGCTCCCCAGACCCACGGGCTCACGCACGGCCAGAAGGTCAACATCGGCTCGCTCACCCAGCTCGTGCTCGAAGGGGCCCCGTCCCAGGAGATCCGGGACTTCGTCGAGTTCACGACGCGCGTCGGGCTGCCCAACACGCTGACGGAGATCGGGCTCACGACGGCCGACGTGGGCGACCTGCGCCGCGTCGCCGAGGCCGCGACGGCACCGGGCGAGACCATCCACGCGATGCCGTTCGAGGTCCGGGTCCCCGAGCTGGTCGACGCGCTGCGCTCGATCGAGGGGCTGTCGCGCGCGATCCGTGCGGACGCGGGCCTGCCCGATCCCGTGAGGTACACGGGGCACTGAGGTGCTGTCGGCCAACCGCGGCCTTCCGGCCGGCCCTCCCACCCGGCCCTCCCACCAACGAGGTAGCCGCCGAGGTAGAACGTGGTGCGCGAGGTAGTGCGCGCCGCGTTCTACCTCGCGCAGCACGTTCTACCTCGAGGGTCCGGCCGGCATGACGAAGGCCCCGGCCCGCTCCCTCACGGGGCAGGTCCGGGGCCTTCGTCGTACCTGGCGCCCGCTCGGCGGCCGTCGGACACGACCGCCGAGTCCGGGACACCTACTTCTTCTCGGCGGGCGCCTTCTTGGCCGGGGCCTTCTTCGCGGCCGGCTTCTTGGCGGGAGCCTTCTTGGCAGGCGCCTTCTTCTTGGCCGGGCCCGCCGCGCGCTTCTCGGCCAGGAGCTCGATGGCCCGCTCGGGCGTGATCGACTCGGGCGTCACGTCGCGCGGCAGCGTCCGGTTGGTCTCGCCGTCGGTCACGTAGGCACCGAAGCGGCCGTCCTTGACCACGATCGGCTTGCCCGACGTCGGGTCGTCACCGAGCTCGCGCAACGGCGGTGTGGCCGTGGCCCCACGACCGCGCTTGGGCAGCTTGTAGAGCTCGAGCGCCTCCTCGAGCGTGACCGTGAACATGGCCTCCTCCGAGGGGAGGGTGCGCGAGTCCGTGCCCTTCTTGAGGTACGGGCCGTAGCGGCCGTTCTGCGCGGTGATCTCGACGCCCGTCTCCGGGTCCGTGCCCACGACGCGCGGCAGCGAGAGCAGCCGGAGGGCGTCCTCGAGCGTCACCGTGTCGAGGCTCATGTCCTTGAGGAGAGACGCCGTGCGCGGCTTGGGCAGCGCGGCCTTGGCCTTCTTGAGCGCGGCCGCGGACAGCCCCTCGTCGAACTTGGGCTCGGGGAGCTGCTCGGTCACGTAGGGGCCGTAGCGTCCTGCGCGCGCCACGATCGGGTTCCCCGACACCGGGTCGGTGCCGAGGATCCGGCCGTCGTCTGCACCGGCGGCGAGGAGCTCGCGCGCCTTCTCGACCGTGAGCTCGTCGGGGGCCAGGTCGTCCGGTACCGAGGCGCGCGGCGGGGTCGCGCCCTCGGCGACGGGCTGGCTGAGGTCCTCGATGTACGGCCCGTACCGACCGACGCGCAGCTGGATGCCCTCGCCGATCGGGACCGAGTTGATGTCGCGGGCGTCGATCTCGCCCAGGTCGTCGACGAGCTGGCGCAGCCCCTCGCCCTCCTCACGACCCGTGCCGTCGCCGAAGTAGAACCGGGTCAGCCACGCCACGCGGTCCTTGTCTCCGGCGGCGATCGCGTCGAGGTCGGCCTCCATCTCCGCGGTGAAGTCGTAGTCGATGAGCCACTCGAAGTGCTCCTCGAGCAGACGGATCACGGCGAACGCGAGCCAGCTGGGGACCAGGGCCTGGCCGCGCGGCAGCACGTAGCCGCGGTCCTGGACCGTGGAGATGGTCGACGCGTACGTGGACGGGCGGCCGATGCCGCGCTCCTCGAGGGCCTTGATGAGGCTCGCCTCGGTGTAGCGCGGGGGCGCGGACGTCGAGTGCCCGTCGGCCGTGAGGTCCCGCCCGTCCAGCAGGTCACCCTCGCTCATCTGCGGCAGGCGTGCGTCCTCGTCGCCCCGGCGGCCGGACTTCGCGGCGGCGCCGTCGGCCGTCTCCGCGGAGTCGTCCGTGCCCTCCTCGTACGCCGCGAGGAAGCCCCGGAAGCTGATGACGGTGCCGGAGGCCGCGAACACGGCCTCCTTGCCGGCGACCTGGGCGTCCGTACCCGTGACGGGTGCGGCGAGCCGCACCGAGGCGGTCGATCCCTTGGCGTCCGCCATCTGCGAGGCGACCGTGCGCTTCCAGATGAGCTCGTACAGCTTGAACTGGTCGCCGCTGATCTCCCGGGCCACCTGGGCCGGGGTGCGGAACGAGTCACCGGCGGGGCGGATGGCCTCGTGGGCCTCCTGGGCCCCCTTGGCCTTCGACGCGTAGACGCGCGGCGAACCGGGCACGAACTCGGGACCGTACAGCTCGGCGGCCTGACGGCGCGCGGCGTCGGTGGCCTCGGCCGACAGCGACGGCGAGTCCGTACGCATGTAGGTGATGTAGCCGTTCTCGTACAGCGCCTGCGCGGTGCGCATGGTCTGTCGCGAGTTGAAGCGGAGCTTGCGGCTCGCCTCCTGCTGGAGGGTAGAGGTCGTGAACGGCGCCGCCGGACGACGCGTGTAGGGCTTGGTCTCGAGGCTGCGGACCGCGAAGTCTGCGTCCGCGAGCCCACCGACGACGAGCGAGGCGGTCTGCTCGCCGAGCTGGACCACGCCGTCACGCGCCGAGGCGGGCTTGAGCTGCCCGCGGTCGTCGAAGTCCCTGCCCGACGCGACGCGCGCCCCGCCGAGCTGGACCAGGCGCGCGTCGAAGCTCTTGTCGGCGTCCGCTGCCCCCTTGTCCGCGAGCGAGAAGGTGCCCGACACGTCCCAGTACTCGGCCGCGACGAACGCCATGCGCTCACGCTCGCGCTCGACGACCAGACGCGTGGCCACGGACTGCACACGCCCCGCGGACAGCCCCTGGCGGACCTTGCGCCACAGGACCGGCGAGACCTCGTAGCCGTAGAGACGGTCGAGGATGCGGCGCGTCTCCTGCGCGTCGACGAGGTGCACGTCGAGGTCGCGCGTGTTCTCCAGCGCGCGCTCGATCGCCTCGCGGGTGATCTCGTGGAACACCATGCGGTGCACGGGCACCTTGGGCTTGAGCTCTTCGAGCAGGTGCCACGCGATGGCCTCGCCCTCGCGGTCCTCGTCGGTCGCGAGGTAGAGCTCGTCGGCGTTCTTGAGCGCGCGCTTGAGCTCCGCGACCTTCTTCTTCTTGTCCGCGTAGACCTCGTAGTACGGCTCGAACCCGTCGTCGACGTTGACCGCGAACTTGCCGAAGGGCCCCTTCTTCATGTCGGCGGGCAGCTCGGAGGGCTGCGGGAGGTCGCGGATGTGCCCGACGCTCGACTCCACCTCGAAGTCGTCACCGAGGTAGCCCTGGATCTTGCGTGCCTTCGTGGGGGACTCCACGATGACGAGCTTGCGACCTGAGGACATCCGTTCCTGCTTTCCGTAGCTGCTGATCGAGGCCCGCGCCTGGAGCGATCTCCAGGTGGGCCGACGTGCTGGGGTGAGCTCCGGCGTCGGGCACGTCTCGTGTGCCCGAACCGCTGCGCGGCTCCCACCGGCAGCCTATGACGTTACGCCACCGACGCCAGGCGGCACCTTATCGACTGTGGACCACCGTCGGGGCCACGTCCTGCGGACGTGCCCTCAAGGCCGGGCCGGGCGCGACGTCGCCTGCCGGAGCAGGAGGAGCACCGCGAAGGCGCCCGCCGTGGCCGCGACCACCCCGAACGCACCCCCGACGTAGGCCGTGGTCTCCGCGAGGTCCGTCATGTCCCAGCTCGCCGGGGCGACCTCACGCAGGCACCAGGCCGCAGCGACGGCCGCGAACGCGGCACCGGCCAGCATGAGCACCGCGACGACGACCGATCCGGGGTAGGAGCTGCTGCGTCCCGGCGGCACACGGTCGAGCGCGCTCGTCGGCGTGAAAGCGAGCGCGAGCGCGGTCCAGGCCGTCACGACGAGCACCGCGGCCACGACGTCGCTCGGGCGGTGCCACTGGCCGATGAGGGTCGAGACCCCGGTCGCTGCCGTGTAGGTCGCACCGAGGATCGCGACCAGGGGACGCGCCGCCCGAGGCACGACCAGGAGCAGTGCGACGGCGACCGAGGCCGCGACCGTGGTGTGCCCGCTGGGCAGCGTGTTGCCCACGCCCCAGCCGCCGATCAGGTTGGGCCGTTCGAGCAGCACCTTCTTGAGGAGCTGGGTCGAGATGTTGGCGCCGACCACGACGAACGCGACCTGGACGGCCAGCCCCCACCGGCGGCGCAGCAGCGCGATGCCCATGGCCGTGCCCAACCCCAGCACGACGAAGCTCACGGAGACCACGTCGAGCACGGGTTCGCCGAGCTCCCAGAGCCGCCCCCGCCCGTAGTCCGAGCCCCGCAGCGCCGCCTGGTCCAGGTGCTGGCCCGCGGCCGACAGGACGAAGTAGCGCCAGACCACCGCGTAGCCGACGACCGCCGCGACCGCGACCAGGCCGGCCACGGCCCGCGCCCCGACGTTGGTCGCGACCGACCGCGGCGCGCGAGCGGGGTTCGGCGCGACGACCCGCGTGGGAGCGGGCGGCGGGGCGTACCCCTGGGCGGGGTACGGCCTGGGCGGCGTCGGGAGCGGGGAGGTCACCCGTCAACGGTAGGTCACCGCGTGTGGGGATCTGGCGAAGAGAAAGGGCAGGTCACGGCAGGTCGGACCGGAGGACGAGCAGAATCCTCCGCGGTCCACGGGCGACGACCGAGAGCCGGCCGGCACCCGACGCGGGGTACCGGCCGGCTCTGCTCACGGGGACGGCTGGGCGCCCCGCAGCCAGGGGATCACCGACCCTGGCAGCCTCAGACCCGCAGCTCGGCGGGCAGCTCGCCCTGCCCCTCGTGCAGCAGGCAGGCGACCGACCGGCCCGGCTCCCCGACGCCGGGCAGCCCCAACGACGTGGGGCCCAGCGCGGGACGGACCTCGGCGCACGCGTCCATGACGTGCGCGCAACGCGGCCGGAAAGGGCACCCGCTCGGGAGCGACTGGAGGTCGGGCGGGGACCCGGGGATCCCGACGAGCGGGCGCTTGGGACCGTGCAGGGGCGGGAACGAGTTGAGCAGCCCGTGCGTGTACGGGTGGCGCGGGCGCCGGTAGACGTCGCTCACCGAGGCCTGCTCGACGATCTCGCCCGCGTACATGATCGCGATGCGGTCGGCGACCTCGATGAGCAACGAGACGTCGTGCGTGATGAACACGACCGAGAAGCCCAGGCGGTCGCGCAGCTCGATGATCTGCTCGACGATCTGGCGCTGCATCACGACGTCGAGCGCGGTCGTGGGCTCGTCCATGATGAGCACCTTGGGCTCGAGCGCGAGCGCCATCGCGATCATGACGCGCTGGCGCATGCCGCCCGAGAGCTGGTGCGGGTACGCCGAGATGCGGTCCTTCGCGATCCCGACCATGGACAGCAGCTCGCCGGCCCGCTCGTTGCGGTCGAAGCGCGACATCCCGGGGCGGTGGGCCGCGATCGCGTCGGTGAGCTGCTTGCCGACCCGGTAGACCGGGTTGAGCGAGTTCATGGCGCCCTGGAACACGATGGCCGTGTCCTGCCAGCGCGAGCGCCGCAGCTCCTTGTCGCTCATGCGCAGGATGTCGACGGGCTCGTCGCCCGTGGCCCCCGTTCCCCCGTGGAACAGGACCTCGCCGCCCGTGATGAGCCCGGGCGGGGGCAGGAGGCGGGTCGCGGCGTAGACGAGCGTCGACTTGCCGCAGCCCGACTCGCCCGCGATCCCGAGGACCTCGCCCTCGTGCAGCGTGAGGTTCACGCCGCGCAGGGCGCGCACGGGCTCGGGTCCGTAGCCGTAGGCGACGTGCAGGTCGCGGATCTCGAGCACGGGCTTGCCGGTCCCGGTGGGGGCCCCGGCGGGTTGAAGGTCGGTGACCGTCATCGGACGCTCTCCTTGCGTGTGGTCGTGCCGTCGTTGTCGCGGTCGTCGCGCGAGGTGCCGGGCCGGGGAGTTCCCGGCCCGCCCGTGGTGGGCGCACTCGTCCCCGTGCCCGACGCCGTCGCACCGGTCGGGGCGGGAGACGCACCCGGGCGCGTGGCGCCGTCGGGCCTGCTGGTGGTCGTGCCTCCCGCTGCCGGCGCTCCCTCGCGGACCACGGCCGTGAAGCCGATGCGCGGCGAGATGCGGCGCTTGCGCAGGGCGCGCGGGCTCGCGCCCGTCGAGCGCAGGCGCGGGTTGACGAACTCGTCGATCCCGAAGTTGATGAGGGTCAGCGCCATGCCGAGCAGCGCGATGCACAGGCCCGCCGGGACGAACCACCACCACGCGCCGCGCGAGAGGGCCTGCTGCTGCTCGGCCCAGAAGAGGATCGTGCCCCAGTTCCAGTCCGAGATGGACGTCACGCCGATGAAGGCCAGCGTCGTCTGCATGAGGATCGCGAACGTCACGGTGCCCACGAAGCTCGACGCCATGATGGCCGTCAGGTTCGGCAGCGTCTCGAACCACACGATGCGCCACGTCGACTCGCCGTTGGCGCGCGCGGCCTCCACGAAGTCGCGGCGACGCAGGGACAGGGTCTGGGCACGCAGGATGCGCGCTCCCCACGCCCAGCTCGTCGCCGCCAGGATGAGCGCGACCGTCAGACCGCCCGCGTCGGGGAGCTGGCCCGCGACGATGATGATGAGAGGCAGCGCCGGGATGACCAGGAAGATGTTGGACAGCGACGAGAGCAGCTCGTCGCTCACACCGCCCAGGAAGCCCGCGCTCACGCCGACGAGGATCGACAGGAGCGTCGCCCCGATGCCCGCGACGAAGCCGACGATCATGACGCCGCGCGTGCCCACGAGGATCTGGGAGAACACGTCCTGGCCCACGTGCGTGGTGCCGAGCCAGTGCGCACCGCTCGGGGGCTGGAGGATGTCCGAGGACATCGCGCTCGGGTCGTAGGGCGCGATCCACGGGCCGATCACCGCGAGGACCGCGAAGAAGCCCAGGATCGCGAGCCCCGTGAAGGACTTGCCGTTGCGCAGGAACAGGAGCTTCTGCTTCTTGCGCGAGCCCTTGCGGCGCACGGGCGCCTCGGGAGCGAGGGGCTCGGCCCCGCTGTCGAGCTGGGCGTGGTCCATCTGGACGGGGATGCCGGTCATCTTCTCAGCCCTCCTGTCGGGTGCGCGGGTCGAGGACCACGTACGCGAGGTCGGCGAGGATGTTCGCCACGAGAACGGACAGCGTGATCATGAGGAAGATGCCCTGCATGAGGGGGTAGTCGTGCGCACCGATCGCCTGCAGGAGCGTGAAGCCCACGCCCTGGTAGGAGAAGACCTTCTCCATGACGAGCGTCCCGGACACGATGAACCCCAGGGACAGCGCGAAGCCCGAGACCTGCGGCAGGATCGCGTTGCGGGCCGCGTAGCCGAACATCACGCGGCGCTCCGAGAGGCCCTTGGCCTGCGCGACCGTGACGTAGTCCTCCGAGGTGACCGTGACGGTCATGTTCCGCATGCCGAGGATCCAGCCCGCGACCGAGGACAGCACGATCGTGATCGCCGGCAGCGTGCCGTGCCGGATCACGGAGCCGACGAACTCCCAGCTCCAGCCCGGCACCAGCCCCGGCTGGTAGGCGCCCGACGACGGGAAGATCGGCCACGTCACCGAGAAGAGCATGATCGCGACCAGGCCCAGCCAGAAGTACGGCACCGACGAGAAGAACGTCGTGACCGGCAGGAGGCCGTCGGCCCACGACCCGCGACGCCAGCCGATGACGACGCCCAGGAACGAGCCGAGCAGGAAGCTGATGACCGTCGCGATGCCGACCAGACCGATGGTCCACGGCAGGGCCTGCGCGATGACCTCGCTCACGGTGCTCGGGAAGAGCATGATCGACAGCCCCAGGTCGCCCGAGAAGAGCATCTTCCAGTAGTCGACGTACTGCTCCCAGAGCGAGGCGCCGGAGTCGAGACCGAACAGGACGTAGAGCGACTCGCGGGCCTCGGAGCTGATGCGCCCCTGGTTCTTGTTGATGAAGGACGACACCGGGTCGCCGTCCATCATGCGCGGGATGAAGAAGTTGATCGTGATGGCCGCCCACGCGGTGACCACGTAGAAGACGATGCGTCGCAGGAAGTACTTCATGCCGACACCCCCACGCGTGCGGAGCCGAGCTCGGGGAGCAGGTCGGGATCGTCGACCGCGGACGCCTCCACGTAGCCCCAGCAGGCCACCTGACGACCGTCTCCCACGGGCACCAGTCCGGGGACGGTGCTCCGGCACAGGTCCGTCGCGAACGGGCAGCGCGGGCTGAACCGGCAGCCCGCGGGCGGGCGGACCATCGACGGCGGCTCGCCGTTCAGACCCGTGCGGTCCTGCGCCGCGAGGTTCTCCGGGTCGGGTGCCGAGCGCACCAGGAGCTGGGTGTACGGGTGCGCGGGCTCCTGCGTCACGAGCTCGCTCCCGCCGTGCTCGACGATGCGGCCCGCGTACATGACCCGGGTCTCGTCGGCGAAGTACCGGGCCGAGGCGATGTCGTGCGTGATGTAGAGGATCGCGATGCCGAGCCGGTCGCGCAGGTCCTTGAGGAGGTTGAGGATGCCGATGCGGATCGACACGTCGAGCATCGAGATGGGCTCGTCGGCGAGCAGGACCTCGGGGTCCGCGGCCAGGGCGCGGGCGATCGCGACACGCTGGCGCTGGCCGCCCGAGAGCTCGTGCGGGTACTTGTCGACGTACCGCTCGGGCTGGAGCTGGACCCGGTCGAGCAAGGCCCCCAGGGCGTCCTCGAGGGCCTGCCCGCGCAGCCTCGGCTGGTGGATCCGCAGCGAGCGCGTGAGCGTGTAGCGGATCGTGTGGACCGGGTTGAGCGACCCGAACGGGTCCTGGAAGATCATCTGCACGCGCCGGCAGTACCGGCGGAAAGCCCGGCCGCGGTGCGCGGTCACGGGCTCGCCGTGCAGCAGGATCTCGCCCGACGTCTGCGTGTACAGGCGGGCCAGGAGGCGGGCGATGGTGGACTTGCCGGACCCGGACTCCCCCACGAGCGCCACGACCTGGCCGCTGCGCAGAGAGACGTCCACGCCGTCGACCGCGTGCACCACGGCGTTCGAGCGCAGGCCCCGGACGGGGAAGTGCTTGGTGAGCCCGCGGGCCTCGAGGACGAGCGCGTCGGGCGGGGGCGCGAGGGCGTCGTGCGTGTCGGAACTCATGGTGAACCTGACTGCTGGGGGGAACGGGGTGGAGTCAGCGCTGACCAGCTGCTCGTGAGGGGGCGGGGCCGCCGCCGGGCCGTGGTCGGGCCTGGCGGGAGGCCGAGGAACGAGGCCGGATGGTAGGCCCGGCGACGGCCCCGCCCCCTCACTCACGAGCAGTCACGCGATCAGGAAGCCGGCTTCAGCTTCGTGAGGATGAGCGACGCGTTGGCCGTCGTCGGCTGCGGGTTCGCGTACGGGTCCTCGTCCGAGGGCCAGCCCACGAAGTTCTTGGTCGAGTACTGGGCCGCGGCCGGGCGCCCGAGGAGCGCGATGGTCGGGACCTCGTCGACGAAGACCTGCTGCACGGTCTCGAGAGCGGCCGTGCGCTCGGCCTCGTCCGTCGCGTTGGCGTAGGTGGCCAGGGCCGCGGTCGCCTCGTCGCTCGTGAAGCGGCCGAAGTTCCAGTTGGCACGCTCGCCGAGCGGCATGTACTGGGCACCGTCCATCTGGTTGGAGTACGTGTCCCAGGGGGTGGCCCCGCCGTCGGTCCAGTGCATCGAGGCCTGGAAGTCGCCCTCGGCGATCGCGGTGAACCAGGCGTCGGCGTTCTGGCCCTCGACCGTGGCCGTGATGCCCAGGGGCTTGACCGCGTCGGCGACCATCTGGAGCTCGGTCAGGTAGTCCGACCAGCCCGTCGGGTTCGTCAGCGTGAAGGTCACGGCGTTGCCCTCGGGGTCCTTGAGGGTGCTGCCGTCGAGGGTGTAGCCCGCGTCGGCGAGGACCTTCTTGGCGCCGTCGACGTCGACCGTGTACTTCTTGCCCTGGAAGGGCGCGGTGATGAAGTCGGTGCCTGCGGGCTCGGGCATGCCGGTGACGTTGGTCAGGGGCGGGAAGACGCCCGACGACGCGAGGTCGGAGATCTGCTGACGGTCGAGGACCATCTGGACGGCCTTGCGGACGGCGACGTCGTCGAACGGCGCGGTCTCGGTGTTGAGGAACAGCGCGTCGACGCCCAGGCCCGTGGGCGCCCACTGGTTGTTCACGTCGGGGTCGGCCTCGATGTAGACCTTCTCGTAGTCGGGGATGAACGTCCACCCCCACTGCGCCTCACCCGAGACCAGGGCGTTGGTGAGCGCGTTGTTGTCGTTGTACGAGCTGTAGCGCAGCTCCTTGACGCCGAGCTCGCCGCCCCAGTAGTCGTCGCGGGCCGTCAGGGTCGCGGCCTGCGCGGTCCAGGACGCGAGGGTGTACGGGCCCGTGCCGACGGGCTCCTCGTTGGTCCAGGTCGTGGGGTCCTCCACGTCCTTCCAGACGTGCTCGGGGACCACGAAGAGCTGGAGGATCTGGGCCTGCTTGACGAACTGTCCCGAGGTGAACGAGACCGTGACCTTGTTGCCGTCGACCGCGATGTCGCCGAAGGGCAGCGCGAACGTGTTGAGGCCCTCGTTGTCCTTGCGGATCTGGAACGAGTAGGCGATGTCCTCGGCCGTGAAGTCCTCGCCGTCGGACCACGTGACGCCGTCACGGGCCGTGAGGGTGAGCTGCGTGTAGTCGGCGTTCCACTCCCACTCGCTCGCGAGCCACGGCGTGGGGTCCTCCGAGGGCCGCACGGTGTTGACCTGGGCGAGGGGCTCGTAGATCGCGAACGCGTAGCCCAGCGACATGGCCGAGGACGTGTTGGCGAAGGGGTTCGAGTTGTCGGTCTGCGGGCCGTTGGGCATCCCGATGGTCAGGACGTCCGAGCCGCCTGCCGACGAGGTGCCCCCGTCTCCGCTGCTGCCGCTGCACGCGGTGGCGACCAGGGCGAGCGTCGTGAGCCCGATGATCGCCGTGCTGATCCTGCGCTTGTTCATGAGTGCCTCCTTGCACTGAAAATCTGGACGAACCGTACGTGCGGTTCGCGACGAACCGGTCATCTTGCGGGTAGAGCTGGGTCGAGCGGGCGGTGCGGTGGTGCTGGTCGTGCCGACTGTGCGGTCGGGGGACGGCGGCGCGTGGACGCCGACGTCCCCCGGGGTCAGGCGGGCAGGGGCGCCCGGAGCCGGAGGTCGCGGATCGACCTCCCGGCCCGCAGGACATGCCCGCCGGCAGCGGTGACCCACTGCTGCGACGGGACGTCCCAGGTCTGGAGGGCGCGCACGGGGATGCGCACGCGCGCCGTGGTGGTCTCCCCCGGGGCGGCGTCGACGACCGCGAAGCCGCCGAGCCAGCGCACGGGGCGCCGGGGAGCGTCGGGCGCGCCGGACGAGAGGTCGGGCTCGACGTAGACCTGGACCACCTCACGGCTCGTCCGGGTACCCGTGTTGCGGACGGTCACGTCGAGCAGGACGTCCGGGCTGCCGCCGGGCCCGGCACCCCCCTGCCCGTCGGGCAGGCCCGGTGCCCCGGCGACGGTCGCGCCCACGTACTCCCACGTGGACCAGCCGAGGCCGTGACCGAACGGGGCCGCGGGGGTCGCCCCCGTGCGCTCCCAGGCGCGGTAGCCGACGTCGAGCCCCTCGGCGTACTCGACGACGCCGTCGAGCGGGATCGCGTGCGGGACGGGGACGTCCTCGACGCGCGCGGGCAGGGTCCACGGGAGGCGACCGGACGGTTCGGTCACCCCGAGCAGCGCGTCGGCGAGGCCGGTCCCGGCCTCCTGACCGCCGAGCCACGCCCACAGGACGGCCGGGGCGTCGTCGAGCCAGGGCAGCAGGACCGGGGCGCCCGCGTTGACGACCACGACCGTGCGGGGGTTGGCCTGCAGGACGAGCTCGACCAGCCTGTCCTGGTTGCCCGGCAGGTCGAGGTCGGGACGGTCGTAGCCCTCGGACTCGACCTCCTCCGTGGTCCCGACCACGACGATCACGACGTCAGCCTCGCGGGCCGCGGCGACGGCCTCGTCGAGCAGCTCCTGGGTGGTCGCGCCGGGCAGCCGGTGGACCAGCTCTCCGCGGACGAACGACGCGTACCCGACGGCGTGGACCACCTGGAGGGTCGCGTCGAGGTGCGCGGCGCGGGCCTCGACGACCTCGACGGTCACGGTGCGCGCCACGGGGTGGTTGTGCCCCGAGCTCAGCACGACGTCCTCGTCGACCACGACGTCGCCGGTCGAGACGACCGTCCCGTCGACGGTCACGGTGTGGACGCCCACCGTGCCGATGCCGAGCTCGTGCGTGCCGGGCTCGTCGAGGTCGACGACGGCGCGGACCCGCACGGCCGCGGCGTCGGCGCGGACGTCCTGGATCCAGCCGTCCCACGCGGGCGCTGTGCGGGACTCGACGACGGTGCCGTCGGCGTCGAGCAGCTCGACGCGCAGTCCGGGGGCACCCGTGACCGGGTCGCTGCACCGGCCGGGGACGTCCAGGGCGGGCGGGTTGGAGCGCGAGCGGGCGCCGTCGTGGACGAGCAGGCGCGTGCCCTCGGGCAGGCCCGCGCGGATCTCCTCCGCGGGGGTCGAGACGCGGTCCGGGACCACGAACGACGAGCCGCCGCCCTGGAGGAACGGGGTGGTCGCGGCGGGGCCGAGGAGGGCCACGGTCAGCGGGCGGCCGGGAGCCGCGAGGGCTGCGGGGTCGAGGGGCACGAGCCCGGCGGTCGCGCCGCGCCCTCCCTCGCCCGCGGGAGCGGCCACGGGCTCGTTCCTGAGCACGACGACCGAGCGTGCGACGAGCTCACGGAGGAAGGCGGCCGACGCCTCCCGACCCGTGAGCCCGTCGCGGGCCGACGGCGCGGAGGAGGGTGCGCCGTCGGGCTGGGGACCGGTCACCGGTGCGGTGCCGGGAGCGAGGGGTCCCCCGAGGTCGAGCGCGCCGACCCGGTGGGCCAGGCGCAGGAGGCGCAGGACCTTGTCGTCGAGCTCGCCCTCGGCGACCTCGCCCGAGCGGACCGCGTCCAGCAGGCCGTCGCCCCAGGGGCCGTCGGGGCCCGGCATCTGCAGGTCGAGACCGCCGCGCACGGCGCCGCCGATGCTCTTGGTCGCGACCCAGTCGCTCACGACGACGCCGTCGAAGCCCCACTCGTCCTTGAGGACACCGGTGAGCAGCGGTCGGTGCTCGAGCACGGGGGCCGCGGTCTCGCCGTCGTCGACGCCCGAGTAGGCGCCCATGACGCTCCAGGCCCGGGCCTCGCGCACGACGCGCTCGAACGGCGGGAGGTAGACCTCGCGCAACGTGCGCTCGTCGAGGCGTGCGAGGTAGCGCGTGCGCTCGGTCTCGGAGTCGTTCGCGACGTAGTGCTTGACGCTCATGCCGACGCCGTTCTCCTGGGATGCGCGCACGAGCCGGACCGCGATCTCCGCGGTCAGGTGCGGGTCCTCGGAGTAGCACTCGAAGTGGCGACCGCCCACGGGCGTGCGCTGGAGGTTGATCTGCGGGGCGAGGACCACGTCGACGCCGTGCCGGCGGGCCTCGGTCGCGAAGAGCGCGCCGGCGCGGGCCGCGAGGCCGCGGTCCCAGGTCGCCGAGAGCGCGCTGGGCGCGGGGAACATCGCGGAGGTCTGCGCGGTCACCGGGGAGCCGTCGGCCAGGGTGGACTCGCCGCCCGTGCCACGGACGCCCACCGGGCCGTCCGACATCGCGACGGCCCGCAGGCCGATGCGCTCGATCGGGGTCGTGGTCCACATGCCTGCGCCGACGAGCAGGGAGACCTTCTCCTCGACCGTGAGGTCTGCGATGAGGCGCGCGAGGCGTTCCTCGGTCCCGTCGACGTCGGCGTCGGCACCGACGTCGACGACGTCGGGGGTGACGTCGGTCGTGACGTCGTGGGTCTTCAGTGACACCAGGTGCTCCGTTCGGACGGCGTTGTCTGCTGGCCGATATACAACCACACTTACTGACTAGTCAGTAAGTCAACGAAGATCACAGTATGGTTGCGGTCATGACAGAGGCCACCACACCGGCGCGCACGCGCCGACCGCGCAAGGGCACCGCCGCCCGGCGCGAAGAGATCCTGCGCGCAGCCATGCGCGTCTTCGGGTCCAAGGGGTACCACCAGGGCTCGCTCGCCGAGGTCGCCGAGCAGGTCGGGATCACCCACGCCGGGGTGCTCCACCACTTCGGCTCCAAGAACCAGCTCCTCATCGAGGTCCTCGAGTTCCGAGACGTCGTCGACGTCGAGCACCTCGAGGGCAAGCACATCCCCGGCGGGCTCGACCTGTTCCGCCACCTCGTCACGACCGCCCGCATGAACGCCGAGCGCCCCGGCATCGTCCAGGCGTACACCGTCCTGACCGGCGAGTCCGTGACCGACCAGCACCCCGCGCGCGACTGGGCCGCACGCCGCTTCGCGGGCCTGCGCGGCGACATCACGAGCGCGCTCGACACCGTGATCGCCGAGCGCCGCGAGGCCGGGCTCCTGACCCCCGAGGACGACGTCGAGCTCGACCCCGTCGCGCTCGACCGCGCCGCCAGCACGATCATCGCCGTCATGGACGGCCTCCAGACCCAGTGGCTGCTCGACCCCGAGGCGGTCGACCTCGCCGGCGCCACGGCCTTCGCGATCGAGGCGATCCTGTCCTCGACGCTCGCCGCGTCACGCAGGGAGCGGCCGCTCGACTGACCCGCGCCCGGGCCGCGCGGGAGCGACTCGCCGGGGAGGCGGGCGGCCGGCACCCGGGGAGGCGGGCGGCCCGCACCCGGGACGCCCGGAGCCTCACAGTCGATTCATAGGAACACCACAGGCGCCGCCGAGACACCGCGCGCACCATGGACGCATGACCACGACGCCCGCTCCCACGGAACCCCTCGTCTCGCCTCGCTCCCCCGAGCGCCTGACCCGGGCCGACGGCTCACCCGTGCGCGTCCTCGTGGTCGACGACGAGCCCAACCTCGCCGAGCTCCTCACGTCGGCGCTGCGCTACGAGGGCTGGGAGGTCTCGACCGCCCTCGACGGGCAGTCCGCGATCCGCACGGCCCGCGACGTGGGTCCCGACGTGATCGTGCTCGACGTCATGCTCCCCGACCTCGACGGGCTCTCGGTGCTGCGCCGCATCCGTGCGACCTAGCCCGACGTCCCGGTCCTGTTCCTCACGGCGCGCGACACGGTCGAGGACCGTGTCGCGGGACTGACCGCGGGCGGCGACGACTACGTGACCAAGCCCTTCAGCCTCGAAGAGGTCGTGGCCCGGCTGCGCGGCCTCATGCGCCGCGGCGGGGCGACCGCCGCCCGCGAGGACTCGACCGTCGTCGTGGGCGACCTGGTCCTCGACGAGGACTCGCACGAGGTGTTCCGTGGCGGCGACCCCATCCACCTGTCGGCGACCGAGTTCGAGCTCCTGCGCTACCTCATGCGCAACGCGCGCCGCGTCATGTCCAAGCCCCAGATCCTCGACCGCGTGTGGAACTACGACTTCCGTGGGCAGGCCAACATCGTCGAGCTCTACATCTCCTACCTGCGCCGCAAGATCGACAAGGGCCGCGAGCCCATGATCCACACGCTGCGCGGGGTCGGGTACGTCATCAAGCCCGCCGAGGGCACGTCGAGCACAGCGGGCGCCGCGGGCGCCGCAGCGGCCACCGCGAGCACCGCGCCCGACGGCGCCACGAAGGCCTGACGCGTGACCTCACCCCGGGCGTCGCTCACCGCCCGACCGCGCACCCTGCGCCGACAGCTCGTCATGGTCCTCGTCGCGATCCTGCTCGTCCTGAGCGTCGCGCTCGCCACCAGCTCGACGCTCGCGCTCCGCGCGAGCCTGGTCGACCGCCTCGACCTGGAGCTGGTCCAGGCGAGCCAGCGCGCCGAGCGCGGCCCGTTCGACCGGTTCGGCGCTGACGCGCCTCCCACCGAGGGCACGACCGGCACGACCGGGAGCACTCCGGAGGACACCACGACGGGCGGCGCCGACGGTTCGACCGCACCCACGGACCCCGGCACGACGTCGGACGGTTCGGCCCAGGACCCGGGTGCCGGGGCGCTCCCGGGCGAGGCTCCGTCGTCGGGCACGGAGAACCAGAGCCCCCTGCCCCCCGGGCAGGGCGCCGGGACCATCAACGTGGTCTACGAGAACGGGTCGGTGCGGTTCGCGGGGTACATCGACGCGTCGGGCAACCTCCAGCAGCTCACGGACGAGCAGGTCGCCGAGCTCGAGACCGTGCCCTCCGACGACCGGCCCCACACGGTCGAGGTCAGCGGCCTCGGCTCGTTCCGGGCCGTCTCGACCACGACCGAGCGGGGCGAGCCCAGCATCACCGCGATGAGCACGGCCGCCGTGACCGAGACGCTCGAGGGCTACCTGCTCGTCGAGGCGGGGCTCGTCGCCGCCGGGATCGTGCTCGCGTCGGTGCTCGGGACGTGGCTCGTCCGCCGCTCGCTGCGACCCCTGGACTCGCTCGCCGACGCGGCCGTGCACGTGTCCGAGCTACCGCTCGACCGCGGTGAGGTCGAGGAGATCCCCCGCGTCGACGAGCAGTTCACCGACGAACGGACCGAGGTCGGGCAGGTGGGCGCGGCGCTCAACCGCATGCTCGACCACGTCGAGGCCTCCCTGACCGCGCGGCACGAGTCCGAGACCCAGGTCCGACAGTTCGTCGCCGACGCGAGCCACGAGCTGCGCACGCCGCTCGCCTCGATCCGCGGGTACTCCGAGCTCGTCCGCCGCTCCCCCGACCAGGTCCCGCCCGACACGCTGCGCGCCCTCGACCGTATCGAGTCCGAGGCCCTGCGCATGGGCGACCTGGTCGAGGACCTCCTGCTCCTCGCCCGGCTCGACGCGGGGCGGCCGCTCGACCGCGATCCCGTCGACCTCGCGGCCCTCGCGATCGACGCGGTGGCCGACGCGCACGCCGCGAGCCGCGACCACGTGTGGGAGCTCGACCTGCCGCTCGCAGGGAGCGAGGGGCCGGCCGTCGAGGGGGACGAGGGCTCGACCACGGGCGACCGCGACACCGGCGAGGGCGACACGCTGACGCTCGACGGCGACGGGATCCTCGCCGAGGGCGACGCCCTCTGGGCCGACGGCGACGACACGTTCGACATCCCCGACGTCACGGTCGTGGGCGACGAGGCGCGCCTGCGGCAGGTCTTCACCAACCTGCTCGGCAACGCCCGCGTCCACACGCCGCCCGGCACGCGCGTCGTGGTGAGCATCCGGCCCGACGGCGAGGACCACGTGGTCCTGTCCGTGACCGACGACGGCCCCGGCATCCCGCCCGCCCTGCTGCCGTCGCTGTTCCAGCGGTTCAGCCGCGGCGACTCGGCGCGCAACCGGGTCGGTGGGTCGACCGGGCTGGGCCTCGCGATCGCGCAGGCCGTGGTCCAGGCCCACGGCGGGGAGATCTCGGTGCGAGCCGCGACCGCGAGCGACCTCGCGCGGCCGGGAGCCGCGGGACCGCGGCGCGACGACGAGGGGCTTTCCGACGACGGACCGGGAGCCGACGACGCGGGGCGGGCTCCGTCGTCGGGCACGACGTTCGAGGTCCGGCTGCCGCGAGGTTGAACCGGTAGGCGGCCCGGCCTGCTGGGCGGTCGCGTCGCGGGTGCCGAGCACGAGGTTGCGACCGGTCGAGCACGAGGTTGCGGTCGCTGTCGGCCCGATAGCGACCGCAACCTCGTGCTCGGCACACCGGAGCGACGCGCACCCGCCCCCGGTGCGACGCGTGCCTCAGAGCGCCGCGTGCGCCTCCTTCTCGGCCTGGTACTCCTCGATCGTCAGCGTCCGCAGCCGCGAGTTGCGGCCCGTCGGGTTGTCGACGTACCCCACGGCCGAGATGTACGGCTCGATCACGTGGATCTTCTGCAGCGGCGTCACGATGAGCAGCTGGAGCCCCAGGCTCTTGAACAGCTCAAGCGCGAACCGCGTCGACTCGTCCGACCCGCGGCCGAACGCCTCGTCGATCACGACGAACCGGAACGCCTTGGACCGCACCGCGCCCCAGTCCAGCTTGAACTGGTACGCGAGCGAGGCCGCGAGGATCGTGTAGGCGAGCTTCTCCTTCTGGCCACCGGACTTCCCGCCCGAGTCCGAGTAGTGCTCGTGCTCGACGTCGTCCTCGCGCGAGCGCTCGGAGGCCGAGAGCACGAACCAGCTCCGCACGTCGGTCACGCGACGCTTCCACGCCTCGTCGGCCTCGGTCTGGCCCTCGCGCCCCCGGAACCGCTCGACGATCGCCTTGACCCGCAGGAACCGCTCCTCCGAGTAGTACGCGACGGTCTCCTCACCGGTGTCCTCGTCGCGTCTCCCCTCGAGGTCGAGGCCCAGGACGCCGTCGGTGCACGCCCGCAGGTCCGCCCGGAACTCGCGCACCTCGGTGTTGGGCGTGGGCGCCATCTCGAGGCGGATGTACCGACCGGGGTTGTAGTCGATCGCGCGCAGCGAGTCGTTGATGATCTCGACGCGCTCGCGGATGAGGTCGGCCTGCTTGGACAGCTCGGCGTGGAAGCCCGCGATGTCGCGGATCGTGTTGGTGTTGAGGTACGTCTTGAAGTCGCCCTCGAAGCGCGGCAGGTCGTCTCGCGTGAGCCGCTCGTGCAGCGCCCGGTACTCGGGGGCCGAGCGCACGTCGTTGTCGAGCTCCGTGGTCTCGACCGGGTACGCGGCCCGGAACGCCGTCATCTGGGCGGCGATGCGCGTACCGAGCTGCCCCTGCCGGGTCTGGGCCTCCTCGACCTGGCTCGTGAGCCGGGTCCGCAGGGCGCTCTCGACCGCGTCGGGGTCAACGTCGCCGCGCGAGCCGGGGTGCGAGCCCGCCTGGGCGGCAGCCTGGGCCGCGGTCTCGGCGTCGAAGAGCCCGGCGAGCTCCTCGGCCAGCGCCGCGTCGGCCGGCCCCTGCTCGGCCAGCACGCGGGCCGAGCGTCCACGCTGGTCGCGTGCCGTCTGCAGCGCGTGCTGGTCCGCCCCGGCGGCCGAGAGCAGCGCGTCGCGGTCGCTCGCGAGGCCTGCGGCCCTCCGGGACAGGTCGCGGAGCTGGTCGGCGATGCGGCTCAGCTCGGTCGACGCGCCCTCGATGCGCCGCTTCTCCTCGTGGAGCTCGGCGACGGCCCGGACGGGCTCCTCCCAGTCGAGCTCGCGCCACTCGCGGAACACGTCGAGCCGGTTGAGCGCGCCCGAGCGCGAGATCGCGGCGCTCTTCTCGCGACCGACCTCGTCACGCCTCTCCTCGAGCGCCGTGCGACGGCCGGCGACGTCGCTCGCCTGCTCGAGCAGCGCGTCGATCTTGGCCTGGTTGCTCCAGCCGAGGACGTAGCCGCTGCGGTCGCGGACCGAGCGCCGGTCGTCCTTCTCGTGGTGGCTGGCCGAGTGCTTGACCTGTCCCTCGCGCGTCACGGCGCGGGGCACGCGCTGGAAGTCGGCGAGCGTCGCGCCGCACACGTAGTCCGCGCGGCGCTCGAGCTCGTCGCTCAGCCACGCGGCGAGGTCGCCGTCCTTGACCTCGAGGAGGTCCGCGAGCAGCGGTCCGTCCTCACGGCTCGCCGGAGGGGTCCCGCCGCCGCCGCGCGCCTTCCCCGAGCGGCCCGCGGCGGGCGCGGGGACCCGGTGGTAGACGAGCCGCGTGCCCAGGTCCTGCGAGTTGATCCACGTCGCGACGGCGTCGTAGTGCTGGGCCGGCACGAGCAGCGAGAGCGCGAACCCGCGCAGCACGCGCTCGGCCGCGCCCTCCCACTCGGCGTGCTCGGCGCGCACGCCGATGAGCTCGCCCGCGAAGGGCAGGTCGGCGTCGGTGAGCCCGACGTCGGAGCACAGGCGGGTGCGCAAGTCCAGGCTCGTGCGGGGCAGGTTGGACTCGCGGTCGGCGAGCGACCGGAGCTCGGCGTTGATCTCGCGGGCCTCGGCCTCGACCGCGCGCAGCTCGGCCGCGACCTCCCCGGCACGCCCCTCGATCTCGCCGAGGGCGTCCTGCGCGTCCGACTGCAGCGCGGCCGTGCGCTCGCGCAGCGCCGCGAACTCGTCGCGCGACGCGACCGGCTCGAGGCCCGCCGCGGCCAGGTAGCGCGCGTACTCGTCGGCCTTGGCCCGACGCTCGGCGCGCTCGACCTCGCGGCGCGCGACCTCGCCCTCGATCTGCGCGAGGCGGTCACCGCCGTGCCCGGCCCGCTCGACCTCGAGGCGCTGGCGCTCGGCGTCGAGCAGCGCGAGCTCCTCCTTGAGGCGGTCCAGGCCGTCGGCGCGCGCCGTGATCGACGCCTCGAGCTCGCCGATGCGCGCGTCGAGCGCCTCGACGCGCCGCCCCGCGGTGAACCCGCGCAACGCCTCGCGCTGGGCGACCAGCCCGCGGGCCCGTTCCCCCACCGCGTCGTACGCGTCGGCGTCGGCCAGCAGCGGCGCGAGCTGGTCGATCTGCGCGCGGGCCTTGACCACGGCGTCGTGCGCGCTCGTGAGGTCGTCGAAGTGCGCGACGAGCTTCTCGGTCCAGCGGGCCGCGTCGAACGGCTCGAGCATGTGCTCGCGCACGAACTCGTTGAGGTCACCCACCGACTTCATGGACACCGTCTGGTGGAACAGCTCCATGGCCTGCTCGGACTCGATGCCGAGCAGGCGCCGGAAGTCGCGCCCGTACTCCGGGAAGTGGTCGCGGATCTGGGCGCCCGACTCGCGCAGGCGGCGGCGCAGGACGTTGATGTCGCCGTCGAACCCCGCGAAGTCGTCGGCGATCGTCATGGGCGAGGTGCTCGTGACGTAGAAGCGCTCGGGCTGCCCCTGCGCTCCGTCCTTGAGCCAGAACACCTGCGCCAGCACCGCGCGCGAGTCGAACCCGCGGTTGGCGAACTCGCCCAGGATGACCGAGTAGGTGTGGCCGCGCCGCAGGCCCACGTGCCGCGAGGCGCCCGTGACCTCGTTGCGCTCGGACTTGTAGTGCCCGGCCACGTAGGAGCGCAGCGTGCGCTCGCGCGTGTCGGCGCCGGCCGCCTTGTTGTAGCTGATGCGGTTCGCGGGGAGCAGGAGCGTCGTGATGGCGTCGACGATGGTCGACTTGCCCGAGCCGATGTCCCCCGTCAGCAGCGCGTTGCGCCCCTCGAGCTCGAAGCTCCACGCGTACTTGTCGAACGTCCCCCAGTTGAGGACCTCGAGCCGGTCGAGGCGGTAGCCCGACCGCTGGTCCAGGTCCGCTGCCGCGTCGTGCAGCTCGACCGCGCTGAACAGTGCCTCGGCCATCAGGCCTCCTCGTGGGTCGGGCGCTCGGTGCCGAGCATGCGGTTGTCGTCCGATTCAGGCCCGTTCTCGACGCCGACCGCATGCTCGTCGGACGTCAACCGCATGGTCGGCGCGGCCCCCGTACCCGCACCCGCCGCAGCAGGCACGCCCGCGGGCGCTCCGCCGTCGGGCAGGAGCGCTCCCCCGTCGCGCGACGCGAGCTCGGCCGCGTACTCCGCGAGGCGCGCGTCGAAGTCCGCGAGCCACTGCCCGTCGACGAACGCCTTGAGGATGCGACGCACCTCGTACGTGTCCGGGGTGTCCGGCACGGGGCGCAGGAAGCCCAGCTCGACCACGCGGCGCACGTTGGCCTCGACGCGGTCGCGTGCGCGGGCCTCGTTGCTGGACCCGGGCAGGAACACGCGGACCAGGTCCACGATCTCGTCGCGCGTCAGGACCAGGCGCGTGTCGCCGCCCTCGGAGTCGAACTGCGCGAGCCGCTTGCGCAGCAGCGCGAGCAGCAGGCTGACGTCGAACGACAGCTCGCGCCGCGCGACGAGGCGCGGGATGAACGTGCCGTCGCCCTCGTCCTCGGGCTGCGCGCGCAGGTACGCGTACCCCTCGGACTCGTCGATCACGACCTCGAGGCCGAGCGTCGCGACGAAGTCCCGCGCCTGCGCCTCGAGCGCGAGCAGGTCACGCCACGTGCGCGTCCCGGCCTCGCGGTAGACGACGCCCTTGACGAGCGAGGTCACGACGAGGGACAGCTCGGGGCTCGGGCCGCCGGTCTGCCCCGGGCGTTCGGTCCGGACGGGCTGCTGGCTCACGGGGTTCCCTCCTGAGGAGACGGCTGGGGAGACTGCTGGGCGGACGGTCCGGGCGGAGCGGGCGGGGCCTGCGCGAGCGACCGCGCCACGGCCCCCGCGAGGTCCCTGGCTCCCGTGCGGGCGAACGTCACGCGCGGCACGCGCGCGACCCGGACGCGCGGTCCGGTGGGCCGCTCGTCGACCGCGGCGACCTCGACGGCGGCCGCCACCGGCAGGTCCGGCACGTGGTCGTCGACGACCCACCGCACCTCGTCGGTGTGCGCGGGGTCGTGCACGACGTCGAAGCGCGGGTCGTCGAGCGACAGGTACGTCACGAGCTCCGCGAGGCCCTGCTCGAGCGGGCTCTCCTCGACGAGCTCCGCGAGCGAGACCTGACCGCGGCGGCGCAGAGCGTCGCGGACGGTGCGGCTCAGGCGCTCGGGGTCCACGTGGACCTGCGTGAACAGTGCCGACGCGTCGAAGTCCGCGACCCCCGCGGTCACCCCCTCGCTCGCGAGCGGTTCCTGGTGCTGGGGCCGGTAGAGGGGGCGCTCGGTCGGCAGGTGCACGTCGACCGAGGTCGAGTCCATGGTCGTCGCGAGCGGACCGGTGTCCGCGGCGCCCAGGCGCAGGCGGTCGGGAGCGTCGCGCAGCGCGAGCGCATGGCCCTCGATGCTGCGCAGGATGTCGATCACGCGACGGTTCTCGAGCCACACCTGGTCGTCCAGGAACCGGCGCAGCTGCTCGGACAGGACGCGCACGGTCGACTGCGTGCGCTCGCCCGCGTCGAGCCAGTCGTAGTGGATGCGGCGCAGGCGTCGCCCGGCCGCACGGCCCGTGATCCCGGGGGCCGCCTCGTCGTCGGGCCCGACCTGCTCCTCGAGCGCGGGCAGGGCCTGGACCTTCTCGACGAGCTCGGCGAACTCCTCCTGACGCTGGCGGTCCAGGAGGAAGTCGTAGAACGCGTGGAAGCTGCGCCCCTGGTCCGAGTCCGCGATCGCCGAACGGCTCCCGACGACCGCGTCCAGCAGGTCCCCCTTGGCCCCGTCCCAGCCCGTGATGCGCTCGCGCATGTCGCGGTCGAGGTTCCGGAAGTTCGCCTCGACCTCGCGGAAGTCCGCGAGCAGGTCCGCGGCCGTGCCCGTGAGCTGCTGGTAGCGGTCGCGCTGGGCGGCCGCGTCGAGCAGCGAGAGCTGGCCCGCGCGCACACGCTCGATCTCCTCGTCGATCCGCGCCCGCCGCGCCTCGAGCTCGCGCAGGCGCGCGTCGGCGTCGGACTCGGTGCCGACCGTGAGCTGGCGCAGCAGCTCGAAGACCGTGTTCAGGCGCGACTCGGTGCCCACGAAGCTGCGCTCGCGCAGCGCCGTTACCCACGCGACGGCCTTCTCGACGGCCGGGGTCGCGTCGTAGTGCGCCTCGTCCGAGCCCGTCGGGTAGAACTTGCGCAGCCAGCCCTGCTCGGGCGCGGACCAGTGGTCGAGGTAGGCCTTGGGCGAGCGGGGGTAGCGACGGGCCTCGGTCGGGTGGTCCGCGGGTACCCCAGGTGCGTGGGCATCGCGTGCGTGGGCATCGTCCGGCCCGACGGCGTCGCTCACCACCGCGGGCTCGTCACCGGTGGTCTGCCCCTCCGCGACGGGTCGGGGCTGCGCGCGGGCGGGCCGGTCCGGTCCGTCGACCGCGTAGAGCGCGTCGTCGAGGAGCGAGACCAGCTCGGCCTCGCCGATCGATCGGACGTTCTGCTCGACGAAGACCGTGCCGAGGAAGCTCAGGGCGAGCGGTGCGTTGTCCGAGCGCAGGAGGCGCCAGGCCGGGGTGCGCCGCAGGGCGTCGATGTCGTCGTGCTGCACTCAGGCCCTCTCGCGTGTGTCTGTGGTTCGTGCTGCGTGCTCGGTGGTGCTGGTCGTTCGTGCTGTGCGATGGATCGACGCCGGACGCGGGTCGTCCTGAGGGTTCCCGCCCGACCGTCTGCCGGTCCGGCCAGCCTCGACCGAACGGGTCGCCCCGCGGCCCGCCGCCCACTCGGCACGTGCCATGCACCCCACCTGCCGCACCGAGCATCCTAGGCGCCGGGTCCCACGATCCCGGGATCGGCGCGGCCACCCGACGCTCCCCGTGCTCGCCGACCCGTGCCTCCCTCGAACGATGTACGCGCGGCGAGCGAAGATCGGCGAGGTGGGCGACGCCGTCGGGCACCTTCCCGACCAGCATGGACACCATGCGCACCCTCCTGGAGAACCCGCTGGTCCTGCTGGTCCTCGCGTGCGAGATCGGCTTCTGGGTCGTGCTCGCCGCCGGACTGATCGCTCGGTACCTGCTGCACCGCCGCCGGCTGAGCACGATCCTGCTGGTCAGCGTGCCCCTGATCGACCTGGTGCTCGTAAGCGTGTCGATCGCGAGCGTCGCGGGCGGGTCACCGCCCGAGGCCGTGCACGGGCTCGCGGCCGTGTACCTGGGGTTCACGGTGGCGTTCGGGCACTCGATCGTCCGCTGGGCCGACGCGCACGCCGCGCACCGCTTCGGTGGTGGGCCGAAGCCCGTCAAGCCGCCGAAGGACGGCCTCGCGGGCCTGCTCCACGAGACCAAGGAGCTCGGCAGGGCGGTGGTCGCCGCGGTGATCGCGCTCGGAGTGATCGCGACCCTGTCGACCGTCGCCGGGACGGGGCTCGTGGCTCCGGCCCAGTGGCCGGGAGACCCGCTGTGGGGGTGGGCGCTGCGCGTCGCGATCGTGCTCGGTGCGTGGGTCGTGTTCGGCCCCGTCTGGGTGCTCCTCGGGTTCGGAGGCGGGTCGCGGGAGACGCAGGGTGCGCGGCACGGGCGCGACGACCGGATGGTGCCGATGGAACCCGGCGCTCCGGGCTAGTCAGTCAGGCGAGCCGAGCGAGCCGGTCAAGCCGAGCGAGCCGGGCGAGCCGAGCGAGCCGGTGGTCTCTGCGATCCCGGCGATCCCGGGAGCTCCGCAGGACGGCTACCGGCCGGAGGGCTCGCGTGGCTCGAACGGTGGTCGGTCGCCGAACCGGTCGAACGTCCCGAGGTAGCGCGACCCCCACGAGACACGGGTGACCTCGTCGAGCCCGAACCGCCTCGGAGCCGCTTCCCAGCGCCCGGCCGTGTCGATGAACCGCAGGCCCAGGTCCTCGTCCGTCAGGTCCTCGACCGATCCGGCGAAGTACTCGCCGGGAGACTCGACCTCGGCGTGCACCGCGAGCAGGCGGCCCGTGCGGGCGACCGACCGCACGACGCCCTCGACGGACGCGAGGTCGACGGCATGCTCTGGGCGCGCGAGGGGCCAGGTCCCGAGCCCCGCGGCAGCGCGCTCGACGAGTCGCTGGTTCGCCCGACGCACCCGGCGGACCTTCGTGACGTCCGCGGTCCGGATCGCCTCGTAGCCGTCGGCGTGGGCCCAGTCCGCCAGCGACCCGACGAGCGTCCAGATCCCGGTCTCGAGCACCACACCGTCGAGCAGGTCGGTGTCGGAGCCCAGGGTGCGGCGGTGGATCGTGACGACGGCGCCCATCGTGCGGGCCTCGTCGAGCGAGAGGGTGCGGGACATGGCCGGAGCGTAGCGCCCCAGGTCACTGCTTCAGGACCGGATTTTCGTCCTGTCGGTGCGGGTGGGACGGCGGCGCGATGTGGGGTCGAGGAGACGCTGGTCGAGCATGCGGTGGGCGTCCGGTCTGGCCCGGATCCCGACGGCAACCGCATGCTCGGCAGCGGACCGCGAGCCACCGACAGAGGGCCGCGAGCCACCGAACAGAGGGCGGCGAGCCGCCCGTCGCGCGCACCCGCGCCCCGAACAGCAGGTCCCCGAGCCCGAGGCACGCGACCCTGCCGTCAGCCGTCCAGCCAGTCCTTGGCTGCTGCCAGCAGCTCTGCGTCGTCGAGCGAGGCGTCGAGCCTCAGCCGTGGGTCTGCCCAGTCCGCGAGCGCTCGGGCCCGCGCAGCGAGCGAGTCCCAGCCAGGCTCGGGCAGCGCGGGGTAGCGCGAGCCCCTGGTCACGAGGCGCTCGCGGTGCAGCCGCTCGTCGGCGAGGTAGACCTCGACGAACCAGAGGCGGGTGCCGGTCCGCGCGGCGAGGTCGATCCACTGCTGCCGGGCCGCAGGGTGGTCGTTGACTGCGTCGACGATGACCGCGTTGCCCAGCAGCAGGTTCTCCTGGGCGACCGACTCGACGGCGAGGTACGCGCCCAGGCCCGTGACGTCGTCGTGCACCGCGCCGGCGCGCAGGAACGCGTCCTCGACGGGGTCGACGCTGAGCATCACCGCGCCCAGGTCACGCGCGAGCAGACGCGCGAGTCGGCTCTTACCGGTTCCGGGCAGTCCAGCCATGGCGATCAGCACGATCGCGAGGATAGGCCCGTCATGTTTCGGGACGGGGTCGAACGTCGGAACGGAGTCGAACATGTGGTTGTCGTCCAGGTGGCGATGTCCACGGCGGTCCGGGTGGCGACGTCCACTGCCGGCGAGGCGGCTCCCGTCCGCCGCGAGCCTGGATGACGACGACCGCACGCTCGACACCGCGCCGGGGTCGAGCACGAGGTTACGGTCGTATTCCCCGGGAGAACGACCGCAACCTCGTGCTCGGCGCACCCGGTGGCGGGCACCGGCACCTAGGGGCGCCAGCTGCACCCGGTTGCACACCCGACAGACCGCGGGGCTCAGCCTCCCTGGGCCGCGACCTCGGCGTCGCTGCGCAGGATGCAGAACTCGTTGCCCTCGGGGTCCGCGAGCGTGAACCATCCCGAGCCGTCGGGACGGCGGTGGTCGGCGAGCTGCGTGGCCCCCAGGCCGAGGAGCCTCTCGGTCTCCTGCTCACGGGTCCCGTCGACGGGGCGCAGGTCGAGGTGGAGCCGGTTCTTGAGCTCCTTGCCCTCGGGCACCTCGATGAACAGCAGGCGCCCACGGCTCTCCGCGGGTGCGTCGCCGCCGGCCGGCGGGAAGATCATGCACTCCTCGTGGCCGGGCAGGTTGGGGTCGTCGGGGTCCTCGACGTAGCCGAGGACCCCGCTCCACCAGACCGACTGGGCGTAGGCGTCGCGGGCGTCGATCGTCGTGTGCTGGATGCGAGAGGTCATGGCCTCAACCTAGGGACGGCGGGTCCGCGGCGCAGCAGGAATTCCGGTCGCGACCGTCGTCAGGGTCAGGGGCTCGGGTCCCGGCCCTGGCCCCCGCGACGAGCATGCGGTTGGCGTCAGGCGAGCATGCGGTGGCCGTTCGAGATCGACAGATTCACGACGCCAACCGCATGCTCGGCACCGAGACAGCACCGAGACAGGACGGAACGGGCCCGGGCCGACGGGCGGAGCGCCCACCGGCACTCCGCCGAGCACGAGGTTCCGCGCGCTCGACCACGAAGTTGCGGTCGAAAAGGCCCGGAGAACGACCGCAACCTCGTGCTCGGCGCCCAGGCACCCAGGCACCCCAGGCGCCGGCACCCGGCCACCGCACCCCAGAGCCCCAGGGCCCCCGCCCTCACGGCACCAGGAAGCCGTCCCGCACGAGTCCCCGCACCGCGGGCAGCAGCTCGCCCGCGAGCTCTCCGGCCGGCACCTCGAACAGCGACGCGATCGCCCCGATCAGCTGACCCACGGTGAGCTCGCCGTCGCTCGCTCCCACGAGCGCCGCGAGCCCGGTCGACGCCTGGATCCCGCGGCCCAGCCCGTCGCCCTGCCGGACGATCACGACGTTCGGGTCCTCGGCGCCGGGCGTCAGGTAGCGCTCCTCGGTCACGTCGGGCGCCACGGACAGCCGGGACGACGCGAGGGCGGCGTCGTCGCGGGCCTCGAGCCAGTCGTGGGCCGCGAGCGAGGCCGCGAGGTGACCGCCGAGCGGCTGGCGCACCGACCCCGTGTGCTCCTCGAGGCGGCGCAGGCTCACGCCGTGGCCCGCAGCGGGCTTGCGGAGCGTCACGATCCCGAACCCCACGGCCTCGACGTCGCGCGTCGCGAAGTCGTCGAGCCACGCCTCGTACGACGCTGCCCACGCCCCGGGCTCGCGCTCGGGCGTGGTGCCACCGTCACGGATCCACGTCTCGGCGTACTCGGCCGGGTCGAGGACCTCGCGCTGGATGATCCAGCCGTCGAGCCCGGCCTCCTCGAGCCAGGCCCCGACGCGCTCGGTCCACGGCTCGCCCCGCCGGTGCTCCCAGTTGCCGAGCATCTGCGCGACACCGCCCGGCGCGAGCACGTCGCCGACGCCCAGGACCAGGTCACGCACCAGGTCGTCGCCCGCGCGGCCGCCGTCGCGGTACTCGTACTCGGGAATGGCGCCGTCGGCGGTCGACGCACCGCGGGGGGTGATGACGAACGGCGGGTTGGAGACCACGAGGTCGAACTGCTCGCCCGCGACGGGGTCGAGCATCGAGCCCTCGCGCAGGTCGAGGCGCACGCCGTCGAGGGCCGCGTTGAACTCGGCGAACCGCAGCGCGCGCCGGGAGATGTCGGTCGCGACGACGGACTGCGCGTGCCGCGACGCGTGCAGCGCCTGGATGCCGCACCCGGTCCCGAGGTCGAGCACCCGCCCCACGGGAGTCCGCATGGTCACCTGTGCGAGCGTGATCGAGGCCCCGCCCGCCCCCAGCACGTGGTCTCCCGCGAGGCGTCGCCCGGTCGCGAGCTCGCCCAGGTCGGAGGCCAGCCACCACGTGACCGGACCCGCCGCGTCGGCCGCGGCGTAGGGGCGCAGGTCGGCCAATGCGCGCACGCCGTCGTCGGGCCCGTTGCCTGCCGCGGCCACGAGGCCGAGGCGCGCCGCGCCGTCCGTCCCGACCCCGGGCAGGGCGGCGTCGAGGTCCGCGCGGCGGACCTCGAGGCCCAGCAGGAAGAGCGCGGCGAGCACGGCGCGGGGGTCCTTCTTCCGGCCCGACGACGTCGCGCCCGTCGCGTCGTCGAGCGCGGCCCGGGCGACACGCAGCGCGGGCACCGCCTGCTCGCGGTGCAGGGCCGCTGCGGCGAGCGGACCGAGGAAGTCCTCGACGCCGTCGACCGTGTAGCCGGCTCCTTCGAGGTCGGTCCGCAGGAGCGGCAGGAGGCGTGGGTCGATCGCGGGTTCACCGAGGGGCATGCGCCTATCCTCCCCCGGTGACCCGGTGCCGCGCGCGACCGCACGCGAGGACGACAGAGGGGCGGGCCCGCAGCACGTGCTGCGGGCCCGCCCCTCCGGGACGGCTGGACGTCAGGCCGCGCAGTTCTCGGTCGTCCACTTCTCGACGTTGTCCGCGGCCGTCTGGAAGTCGGTCGACTGGAGCGAGTCGGAGAGCTCGGTGGCCTTCTCCATGTAGTCGTCGGCCGTGGGGTCGAGCTCGGAGAGTGCTGTGAGCGTCTCCCCCATGTTCTCGAAGCCCTCGGTCAGCGTGGTCCAGTCGGCCGCGATGGCCTCGGGGGCCTTGGCGGCCTTGAGCTCGGTCACGAGCTTGTCGAACGCCTCGCCCGCGGCCGCGGGGTCGCTCGCGTCGACGTCGTTCATCGAGTCCTCGAAGCCCTCACCCGTCTCGCAGAACGCCTTGACGTCGGCGTCGCCGCTGCAGGCGGCGAGGGAGAAGGTCAGCAGGACGGCAGTCGCGAGGCCGCCGACGGTCTTGGTCAGGTTCTTTCGGTTGGTCATGCACACCATCCTGAAGCATTCCTGTGAGGATCACGGCGAGAATTCGCGCCCTGGGGACTTCTCCCCATCGGATTCACCCGGTGCAGGTCGCGTCCAGGTAGGCAGTCACGCGTCCCGAGGCCGCCGTCATGGCGTCGGTGTCGAGGTCCTTGCCCGCGTCGTCGAGCGCGCCGACGATCGACTTCGCGGAGTCGATGTCGGCCTTGGACAGGGCTTCGGCCGCGGTCGTGACGTAGGACGTGACGGTCTTCCAGTCGGCCGCGACCTCCGCGGGCGGCTCGACGCTCGTGAGCGCGACACGCGCGTTCTCGAAGCCGGTCACCAGGGTGCGGGGGTGCTCGACGCTCATCGACACCTGGGCGGTGTTGGCCGCGGCCCAGGCCGCCTCCGTCTCGGCGCAGAACGACGTGTCGACCGCCGGGTCCGCTTCTCCGCCCGCGGCGGCGGCGGCCTCTGCGTCGGCGTCGGCTGCCGAGGCGGCGTCGGTCGCCGCGTCGACGGCCGCGCTGTCCTCGGCGGTCGAGGACTCGGTCGCAGCGGTCTTCGGCGAGGACTCGGCCGAGTCGGCGTCGCCGCCTCCCGAGCACGCCCCCAGGGCGAGGAGCGCGACGACGGCGAGCGCCGTCGTCGGGCGCAGGAACGAGGTACTCATACGTCCATCATCCTTGCTCGGCGCCCTCCTCCGAAACTCGCTGGTCACAGCAGCGGCGGAGCCCGGCGGCGCACCGGTTCGACGGGGCCCGCACGTCCGAGCCCGCGTCCGGGCGGTGCCCGCGCGACATCTCGCGCCGGAATGCGCCTTTTCTCCCTAGGATGGGCCGGTGAGTGCGACACAGCGGGGACCGGTCGACCGGCCCGACGACGACCCCGGCAGCGCAGGCCACCCCTCGGGTTCCCCGACGACCCCGGCCGCCTCCCAGCCGCCGCTCCGACGGCACACCGAGGCCCGCACGCCCGTGCAGGACCGGAGCAACCTCCGCCAGCGCGCCATGGTCGAGGCCGCGGCCCGCCTGCTCATCGCCGAGGGGTTCCCCGCCGTGACCCACCGCCGCGTCGCGAAGGCCGCCGGGGTGCCGCAAGGTTCGGCCTCGTACTACTTCCCGTCGAGCTCGTCGCTCGTCACCGCTGCGGTCGAGGCCGCCGAGGAGCTGCGGGGCTCGGCAGCGACCGAGCGTGCTGCGGCCCTCGCGCGCCGCGAGCGCTCGACGACCCGCACGGCCCGCCTGCTCATCGAGACGTTCTACGCGCCGTCGGTCGACGACTCGGTCGTCGACGTGCGCCTCGACCCCATGCTGACCGCGATGCGCGACCCCGCTCTCCGCCCCATCATGCGGGCCTCCCGCCCGCGCCTCCTGGCCGCGCTGCGGACCGTCCTGGACGCGAGCGGGTACCAGCACGTGACCGACGTCGACCTCCTGGGCCACTTCGTCGACGCCTCGCTCATGTCCGCGGCCTCCGACGGCGCCGAGCAGGTCCTCGACCGGGCGACCGAGACCACGGCACGGCTGCTCGAGCACTGGCGCTGAAGCGCCGCTCGGGCCCGGCGCCGGCCGTGGCCCGCCCCCGCGCGACGCCTCACAGCCCCCGCAGCAGCGCCCGGTAGAACACGACCCCGCGCCCCAGCGCGTCGATCGTCACGTGCTCGTCGACGCCGTGGATCGACTCGCGCTGCTCGCGCGTCATCGCGAACGGGCTGAACCGGTAGACGTGCTCGGAGATCTCGCAGAAGTGGCGCGAGTCGGACGCGCCGAGCATGACGTAGGGCGTCACGACCGCGTCGGGGTACGCCGCGCCGATCGACTCGCGGACCAGCGCGAACTGGTCTCCGTCGGTCGGCGACACGGGCGAGGGGTCCTCGCCCGAGACCACGTGCAGCTCGATCGTGGGGTCGTCGACGACGCGGCGGAGCCGCTCGACGACCGTCGCGACCGTCTCGCCCGTCGCGATCCGGACGTTCGCGTTGGCCTTCGCGGACGCCGCGAGGACGTTGGCCCCGGGGCTGCCCTGGAGCTGGGTGATCGCGACGGTCGTGCGGACCATGGCGTTCGTCTCGGGGCTCACCGTCCCCAGGACCCGGGCGAGCGCGGGGCGGAGCTGGCGGGCGCTCGCGAACAGCAGCCGCAGCCCGAACGGCGAGTGGCGCCCGAGCGTGTCGATCATCTCGAGCGTCGGCTCGGGCAGGTGCGGGGGGAACGGGTGGTCGTCGATGCGCGTGATCGCGCGCGCCAGCCGAGCCGTGGCCCCTCCGCGCACGGGCGTCGAGGCGTGCCCACCGAGCGACTGCGTGCTGATCTCGAGGTCGAGGATGCCCTTCTCCGCGACGCCCACGACGGCCGTGGGCGCGGTCACGCCCGGGAACGCCCCCTCGACCACCGCCCCGCCCTCGTCGACCACGAGCCACGGGCTGATCTTGCGCTCGCGCAGCACGGCCACGGCCGAGCGTGCGGCGTCCCCCGCGGTCTCCTCGTTGTGCCCGAACGACAGGTAGACGTCACGGTCGGGCGTGAAGCGCTGGGCGAGCAGCGACTCGACCGCCTCCAGGAGCACCACGAGCGACCCCTTGTCGTCGAGCGTGCCGCGCCCCCACACCGCGCCGTCCCGGATCGCGCCGGAGAACGGGTCGCCCGACCAGTCCTCGGCCTCGACGGGCACGACGTCGTAGTGCGCCATGAGCACCGCGGGCGCCGCCGGTGCCGCGCCCTGCCGGCCGCGCCACCGGAAGAGCAGGCCGTGGCCCGCGACGCGCTCGAGCGTGAGCCGCTCGTGCACGCGCGGGTACAGCTCGGCGAGCCGTTCGACGAACGCCTCGAAGACCGCGGGGTCCTCCTCGCCGGGCACGCGCGAGGACACGGTCGGGATGCGCACCAGCGCGCTGAGCCGCTCGGCCGTCCCGACGGCGTAGCTCGCCGGGTCGTCGCGCACCGCCTCGTCCTGGGGTCGGGTCGCGCGCGTCCCGCTGCCCGCGAACCGGCCCGTCCGCACGTCCGCACCCTGGGGCGTGAACCGCGCGGCCCGGGCGACCCCGGCGCCGACCAGGGCGAGGACCCCGGCGGTGAGGGCGCCCGCGACGGCGCGTGCCGCCGTCGGGCCCTGTCCTGTGCTCCTGCTGCTCACTGCTGCGCCTCCTTGACGACGACGGGTGCTTGCTGGGGGACGAGGGGCTCGACGGGCGCCGCCTCGGCGTCCGCGAAAGCGAGCCGCGGGACGAACGCGAGCACCACGGCCGCCACGACCGCCGTGACCCCGCAGGTCGTCCAGACGATCATGTAGCCGCTGAGGGACCCGGCCGTGGCCTCGGAGCCGTCGAGCGTCGCGTGCGTGCCCGAGATCAGGGCCAGCGCGAACACGCACGACGCGAACGTGCCGCCGATGGTCTTGGTCGTGTTCGTCAGGCCGGTCGCGACGGCCGTGCGCCCCACGGGTGCGGCGGCCGCGGCCGCCGCGGGGAGCGCCGCCACGAGCGCTCCCGACCCGAGCCCCGCGACGACCATGTTCGTCAGGAGGTTCGCGGTGGTCTCGTGGAACGGCAGGAACAGCAGGTAGCCGACCGCGACGAGCGAGGCCGCGAGGATGAGCGTGCGCCGGGGCGTGAGCAGCCGGGTGATGCGCGAGAACGCGAGCGCCCCCAGCAGGCATGAGACCACGTACCCGCCCACGAGCAGCGAGACCGTCATGGACGACGCGCCCAGGCCGTAGCCGTAGACCTCCGGGTCGGTGCGCGCGAACGTCGACAGCGGCCCCTGGGCACCCAGGATGCTGACCCCGAACAGGGCCGCGGTGACCATGATGGGCCACATGGTCGGTCGGCGCAGGACCCGCAGGTCGACGAGCGGGTCGGCCTGGCGCAGCTCGTAGCGCCCCAGTGGCCACAGCGACGCGACCCCGACCACGACGAGCCCCCAGGCCCACCACGTGCCGAGGCCGTTGGTGCGCATGAACGTGAGCCCCGCGCTGACGAGCAGCAGGGTCAGGCTCAGCAGGACCACGCCGCCGCGGTCGAGCGTGCCCTCGCCCTTCTCGGGCGACTCGGGGATGCGGAACCACACCACGAAGAACACGGCCGTCACGGCCATGGCGGGGATGCTCAGGGCCAGCCAGAGGCGGTCCTGGGCCAGCGCGCCCGCCTGCCCGCCGGCCAGCGCCCCGACGATCGCTCCCGCCTGGAGCGCGGCCACGATCACGCCGGTCGCCCGGCGGGTCAGCGACGGGCCGTCCGCACGGCCGCGCGAGCGCGCGTAGACGAGCGCGACCTGGAGCGGCAGCCACACCACGTAGAACCCCTGGAGCGACCACGCCACGAGGAACACCCAGAAGGTCGGCGAGAACGCCACGGCCCACGAGGCCGCGGCCGTCAGAGCCGTCGTGACGAGCAGCATCCGGCGGTAGCCGTGGATGTCGCCGAGCTTGGCGAAGACCGGCACGACCATGGCCGAGAGCAGCAGCTGGGCCGCCTCGAACCAGTTGACGTCGGCGTCGTGGATGTTCAGGTGCCGGGCGATGTCGGTCAGCAGCGGCGTGTAGAAGCCCTGGAGGATGCCGCTCGTGAACTCGACGAAGAACAGGTAGCCGACGATCCCGCCCGCGATCCCGCCGACCTTGAGCGCCGTGCCGTTGCCGGCCCTGTCCACGCGTCCTGGAACGCCTCGCAACATGTTCGCCTCCGCAGGGCCGGGTGGGACCGGCCTGTACCTGGCCCGCCGTTGGACCGCTCGGCAGGATACTAGGTACTTCACGTTTCACGTAGATGTCGAGGTCGGGGCCCCGGCCGCCCGTCCGCCGGCGGGGCGCAGCACGCCCTCGGGGGCCGCCTCCCCGGTCAGGACGCCGTCACGCCGGAGGCGGCGCGACCGTCGACCCGCGCACCACGAGGCGCGGGGCGAGCACCTCGTGCCGGTCCTCGCCCCGACCGCCCAGCCGTTCGAGCAGCAGCTCGACCGCGAGCGCCCCCATGCGCCCGCGCGGCTGGTGGACGCTCGTGAGGCGGGGCCGGGCCCGCCGGGCGAGCGCCGAGTCGTCGTAGCCGACGACCGCGAGGTCCTCGGGAACGCGCAGGCCCTGGTCGTGCGCGTGGTCCACGACGTCGAACGCCTCGACGTCGTTGCGCGCGAACACGCCCTGGTAGCCGTCCGCGACGAGGTCCGCGACCGGCGCGTCGGGGCCGACGACCCGGATCGCCTCGGCCAGGCCGTGGCGACGCATGGCCGCCTCGTAGCCCGCTCGGCGCGCGAGGCCGGCGGGGCGGGCGCTCGCGCTCACGTGCGCGATCCGCGAGCGCCCGAGGCCCACGAGGTGGTCGACCGCGAGCGCCGCGCCCCGGGCGTCGTCGTTGGTCACGGTGTCGACGCCGTCGACCGCGCCGAGCGGGCGCCCGACCATGACGACGGGTGCGCGGCGGGCGGCGGCACGCAGGTGCTCCTCCTCGAGCCAGGAGCTGATGACGACGAGCCCGTCGACGTTGAGGCCCAGCAGCGTGTCGAGGTGGCGCGCGAGGTGCCCGCGGTCGCGCGACCCGTGGACGAGCAGCACCGAGAAGCCTGCGGTGCCCGCGGCCTCTTCCACACCCGTGACGATCTCGGTGTGGTACGGGTTGTCGAGGCTCGACAGGACGGCCCCGATGAGCATCGTGCGGCCCTGCTTGAGGCTTCGCGCGAGGGCGTTGGAGCGGTAGCCGAGGTCGTCGGCCGCGCGCCGGATGCGTTCGCGGGTGCGCTCGCTGACGCCCGGGTCGCCGCGCAGGGCGAGCGAGACGAGCGACTTGGAGACGCCTGCGTGAGCGGCGACGTCGAGGAGGGTCGGGCGGGGGTTCACCGGTCCATTGTCCCCTCTCGTCGGCTCGGAACTGGAACGTTCCAGAAGTTCGGGCGTGGTTCGCCTCCCGGACACCGGGCGGACGCCGGGCCGTCGCTTCCCGTACCTACGGTCCCACTGTGACCACGACCGACCTCACCCGCCCCGCGCCGCTCCCCGGCGCCACCGACCCGGCCGACGACGGCGCGATCCTCACGCTCGCGAGCGTCGCGCCCCGTGTCGCAGCCCGCCGCACGCCGCCCGGCCTGGGCGCGCGCCCCGACGCGCTGCTCCTCGACTTCGGCGGCGTGATCTTCCAGACGACCAAGCGCCCCGAGGGCTACGGCGAGCTCGCGACCCACCTCAGCGAGGTGCTCGGCCGCGCAGGCCACCGCTGGTCGCCCGAGACCCTCGAGCCCGTCCTGCGCGGCGGCGTCAAGGCTCTCAAGGACTGGAAGAACGCGTCGAGCCGGCGCCTCGCGCCGCTCGAGCTGGACCACCGGACGATCTGGCACGACTTCCTCGCCTCGCCCCTGCCCCTGGCCGCGCGAGAGGTCCTCGCAGGCAGCGCGGGCACGCTGCTGGCCCGTCTGACCGCGACCCTGAGCGAGCACACCGTGCGCCCCGGGATCCCCGAGCTGCTCGCGACCGCGGCCGAGCTCGGCGTCACGGTCGGGATCGTGTCCAACGCGCACTCGGGCCGCGCGCACCGCACGCTGCTGGCCGCGCACGGCCTCGACGAGGCGTTCGGCGTGCAGGTCTACTCGGACGAGGTCGGCCTCCGCAAGCCCCACCCGGGCATCATCGCGATGGCCGCGCGCGCTCTCGGCACGACCCCCGAGCGGACCTGGTACGTGGGCGACACGCTCGACCGCGACGTGGTCGCCGGACGCCGCGCCGACGTCGGGGCCGTGATCCTCACGCGCCACCACAGCGACGTCCCGCCCTACCCCGTGACCGACACGGCCGATGCCGTGCTCGACACCCCCGAGGGGATCGCGGACCTGCTGCGCGCGTCGACCCGCCCTGCGGGGACGCCGGGCGCGGCGCCGGGCGCCGCGGCGGAGGCGGCGGTCGGCGCGACGACGGAGGCGGCCGACGCGCCCGCGGGACGCCCGTCGGCCCTCCTGCTGGACCACGGCGGCGTCGTCGTGACCTCGGTGCCCGACGACGCGGCGCGCCTCGCGTTCGGCCGGCACCTCTCGCAGCGGCTCGCCGTCGCGGGGTACGCACTCTCGCCCGAGGAGGCGGTCGAGGCCGTGGCCGGCGCGCGCGTGCGCCACCGCGCCTGGAAGGACCGGCACGAGGGGGCACCCGCCGCGGGCACTCCCGCGGACCCCGCGGCCGGGCTCGTCGAGGACGTCGAGGAGATCGACGCGACGACCTTCTGGGTCGAGCTGGTCGGCCCGGCCCTTGCCCACCTCGGGGACGGGATCGAGGACTGGCTGCGCGCCGAGGCGTACGCGCTGATCCTCGAGTACGCGCGCTCCAAGAGCCTGCCGACCCTGCGCCCGGGGGTGCGCGACGTGCTCGAGGCCGCGCGCGCCGGCGGGGTCCCCGTCGCGATCGTGTCCAACACGGTCTGCGGACGAGCGGTCCGCGAGGAGCTCGAGGCGTTCGGGATCGACCACCTCGTGGGCGTGCACGTCTACTCGGACGAGCTCGGCTACCGCAAGCCCGACCCGGTCACGGCCCGCACGGCCCTGACCGCGCTCGGCGCCGACCCCCGGTCCGCGTGGTTCGTCGGGGACAAGCCCCACCGTGACGTCCTGGCCGCGCGCGGCGCGGGCGTCGGGACCGTCGTGCTCGTGCGCGGTGGGTCGAGCAGCGACGCGACCCTCGACTCGGCCGACGGCGCCCTCCGGCCCGACCACGTGATCGCCGAGGTCGGAGACCTCCTGGCGCTCTGGGCCCCCGCGTCACGGCCGTCGCCGACGCCCCCGCGGCGGCACGACGGCTGACCGGCAGCCCACGCCCTTCCCCTCACGCACCACCCGTCACCCACCGCAGCACCTACCGCCCCAGGAAGGCACACCATGAACGGCTCCGCGAGCTCCACCGCCCCGGCCCGTCAGTCCCCGCCCCCGTCGTCCGCCCGGAGGCCGGCCGCGCCCGTGAGCGCCCTGCGCCGCCGCCTGCACGACCCGGACGGCATCAGCAGCTCCCAGAAGCTCATGATCCTCGTGCTGTCGATGACGTTGTTCGGGGTCTCCGACATCGTCACCGGGATCGTGCCGAGCATCGAGGTCGGTCCGTTCGAGCTCGAGGTCGCGTACTTCGCGTTCATCCCGGTGGTCCTCGCCGCCCTGTTCTGCCCGCTGTGGGTCGCGATCGGCGCACCGCTCGGCGAGATGGTCTTCTCCGACATGCTGCTCGGCGACTTCGGCGGTCTGGGCGAGCTCGAGGGCTTCCTCCAGCTCCTGCTGGGCATCTACGTCGCGGGCTGCATCGTGCGCGACCCGCGCAACCGTCGTCAGCTCTTCGCCGCGGCGCTCGCCCTGGTCTCGATCGACAAGGTCTCCTCGGGGCTCATCGACCTCGCCAAGGTCGGGATCGGGATCGACCCGGAGACGCTCGAGGAGTCGAACGGGTTGTTCCAGGCGGTGCTGGTGTCCGAGTCGATCGAGCTCGTCATGGCGCTGCTCATCACGGGTGTCCTGTTCGGTGCCCTGCCGGCCATGTGGCTCGCGCCGCGCCTCTACGGGAAGATCGAGCCGCTCATGGGCCTGCGTCCGCGCGCCCCCCAGAACCCGCCGCGGCTCGTCGGGCCGCGCGGCACGCCGTTCTGGCTCATCGGTGTCCTGGCGCTGCTCGGGGCCGTGGCGATCGGCGTGGTCTCGCAGTGGGAGGAGTTCGTGGGCCGCGAGGGCGGCCTCATGACTCTCGGCGCGTTCCAGCCCGACTTCGTCGACGAGTACGGCACGGCCTACCTCTGGGTGGCCCTCACGGTGGCCGCGCTGGCGGTCGCCGGGGCGTGCGTGCTGGTCGCGGTCCTGCGAGCCCGACGGCGACGCGACGCAGGTGCGCCGCTCACCTCGGCCTCGCAGCAGCACGCAGCGGACCGAGGCGAGGTCTGATGCCCGCGCCGGCCATGGCGATCGAGGTCCGCGGGCTCACGTTCCGCTACCCGGGCGCCGAGGAGGACACGCTGCGCGGGGTCGACCTGCGGATCGAGGCGGGCGACTTCGTCGCCGTGGTCGGCGGCAACGGGTCCGGCAAGACGACGCTGTGCAAGACGTTCAACGGCCTGGTCCCGCACTTCTGGTCGGGCGACCTCGAGGGCTCGGTCCACGTCCTGGGCCAGGACACGGCCGAGGTGGGGGTCGCCGAGCTCTCGCACGGCGTCGGATACGTCTTCCAGGACTTCGGCAACCAGCTCGTGCGCCCCACGGTGCGCGACGACGTCTCGTTCGCCCCCGTCAACTTCGGCCTGGCCGACTGGCGGGAGCGGACGACGACCGCGCTCGAGACCCTCGACATCACCTCGCTGGCCGACCGGTTCACCTGGCAGCTCTCGGGAGGCCAGCAGCACCTCACGGCCATCGCCGGTGCGATCGCGCTGACCCCCTCGGTGCTCGTGGTCGACGAGCCCGTGGCCGAGGTGGACCCGCACCGCGCCCAGGAGATCTACGAGCACCTGTCGCGGCTCAACCGGGAGCTCGGCATCACGATCGTCGTGGTCGAGCACCACGCCGAGTTCGTGGCCCGCTACGCCCGGTCGGTGGTCCTCATGGCCGACGGGCTCCCCCGCTGGCACCTGCCCGTGGCCGAGGCCCTGGCCCGGACCGAGGACCTCGAGGCCGCGAACATCCCGGTCCCGCAGGTCACCGCGGTCGCCCGGGCCTTCGAGCCGCACGGCCCCGTGCCCTCGACCGTCCCCGCGGCGATCGAGTGGCTGCGGGACCGGCAGCTCGCCGATCCGGCCCCGGCCCCGGCCCCGGCGACGCCGTCGGGGTCGGGTCCGGACCGGGGCACGGCAGCGGACAGCTCCGTGGCAGACGACCAGGCGGCGGACGCTCCGGGCGAGGGCACCGGCGCTCCGGGAGCGACGGCCCCGCACCGCGGCCCCGTCATCGCCCGCGTCGAGCGGGTCACCCGCGCCTACCGCACGCTCGCCGGTCCCCGCTCGGTCGTGATCGACGGGCTCGACCTCGACCTGCACGAGGGCGAGCGCGTGGCGCTCGTGGGTTCGAACGGTGCCGGGAAGTCGACCCTCCTCAAGCTCCTGTCCGGGCTCGACGTCCCGGACGCAGGGAGCGTGAGCGTCGACGGGACCGACACCCGGACCGTCTCGGCCGCTGAGCTCGCCGACACGGTCTGCTACCTGTGCCAGCGCCCCGAGGAGATGTTCCTCAAGGACTCGGTCCGGGCAGACGTCGCGATGCACCCCGCCGGACGTCGGGTGCCGGGCACGGCGTCGCTCGTGACCGAGGTCCTCGACCGCGTCGACCTGACCTCCCTCGCCGACCGTGACGGGCGGCTGCTGTCCGGCGGCCAGCAACGGCGGGCGACCCTCGCCGTCGGGCTCGCGATGCGGCCCCGCCTGCTGCTGCTCGACGAACCCACGTCGAGCCTCGACCTGCGCAGCCGCGACGACGTGATCGACATGCTCGCGGCCCTCGCGGCGCACATCCGGTGCACCGTGATCGCGACCCACGACATGCACCTGGTCGCCGAGTGGGCGGACCGGGTGATCGTCCTCGACCAGGGGCAGGTCATCGCCGACACCGACCCCCGGACCCTCTTCTCGCGCCAGGACCTCCTGCGCCAGGCCCGCCTCGTCCCACCACAGGTCGTCCAGCTCGGGGCGGCCCTCGGGCTGGAGCCCGCCCCGCTGTCGGTGCCCGAGCTCGTGGCCCGGCTGTCCCTGCGGACCACGACCCCCGACGCGACCCTACGCACCAACGGGAGGCTCTCGTGAGCAGCACCACCGGCGGCACGACCACGCTGTCCGCGCAGGTCCCGCCGCGCCCGGCACCACGCACCGACGCTCCCCCTCCGACCGGTGCCGGGCGCGGGCGGTCCTCGCGACTCCGCCGGGCCGACAGCGAACGACTGTCGCTCGAGTGGATCAAGCTCGAGCTCATGCGTGTCGCCTACGCGACGCGCGGCGGGTTCCTCGCCCGGCGCGACCCGCGCGCGGTGCTCTTCTGGTATGCGCTGTGCGGGCTGGCACCGTGGTTCACGTACGACCTCACGGTGCTCGCGATCCTGTTCGTGATCGCGGCGGGCACCGCCCTCGCGGCAAGGATCGGGCCCCTCCTGCTCGGGGTGTTCGCGCTCGGGATCGCGGGGCAGTGCCTCTACCTGCTGGCGCTCGTCTGGTTCCTCCAGGGCGACGCGACCGCGATCCAGGGGCTCGCGGTCATCACGCTCAAGCTCGGCACGGTCTCGCTCGTGAGCATGGCCGCGTTCGTCTCCCTCGACCCCGAGAAGCTCTCCGACGCCCTCCTCGCGCTGCACGCTCCCGCGATGCTGGGGTTCGGGGTCAGCTACGGCTACCGGATGCTGCCGCTGCTGATCGACGAGTTCCACACGATCGTCGACGGCCATCGTCTGCGCGGACCACGCGCGACCCGGCACGGCCTGCTCGGCTGGCGCACCGCACGGCGGGTCTCGCTCATCGTCGTCGAGTCGTTCTACCCGCTCATGCTCAACACGGCCAAGCGGACACGGACGACGGTCGAGGCCCTCGAGACCAAGGGCTTCACGACCGAGCGGCGTGACGACGCCGGCCGACGCATCCGCCTCGCGCACCTGGCGTTCGGGGCGGGCGACGTCGCGCTGCTCGCGACGTCGCTCGTCGTCGTGGTCGCGGCGTTCGTGGTGGGTACGACCTGGCCGGTGCTGGGCTGAGGGAGCGGGCAGGGCGATCGCCCTGCCCGCTCCTGACGGCTGGTCGGCGGACGAGCCTCAGCTCGTGCGCACCGCCTGCGGCTCCTCGGACATCTGATCGCGGTCGACGCGCGCCGCGCGCAGCCTCGACAGGATGACCGCCCCGAACGCGATGCCCGCCGCGACCACCGCGATGCCGATGCGCAGGGTGTGGTTGGCGTCCTCGGGGACGCTCAGGAGCACGACAGCGGGGGCGATGAGCACCGAGACCAGGTTCATGACCTTGAGCAGCGGGTTGATCGCCGGACCGGCCGTGTCCTTGAACGGGTCGCCCACGGTGTCGCCGACGACGGTCGCCTCGTGCGCCGGGGACCCCTTGCCGCCGTACGCGCCGTCCTCGACGATCTTCTTCGCGTTGTCCCACGCGCCCCCGGAGTTCGCCAGGAAGACCGCCATGAGCACGCCCGCGCCGATGGCCCCCGCGAGGAAGCCCGCGAGCGGGCCCACCCCCAGGCCGAAGCCCACCGCGATGGGCGCGAACGCTGCCAGCAGGCCGGGCGTCGCGAGCTCGCGCAACGAGTCGCGCGTGCAGATGTCGACGACCTTGCCGTACTCGGGGCGCTCGTCGTACGTCATGATCCCGGGGTGCTCGCGGAACTGGCGGCGCACCTCGTAGACGATCGCACCGGCCGCGCGGGTCACGGCGTCGATCGCGAGGCCCGAGAACAGGAAGACGGTCGCCGCCCCGAGGATCACGCCGACCAGGGTGATGGGCGAGATGATCGAGTAGTCGAGCATCGAGACCACGAGCCCACCGGCCGGGTTCGTGATGTCCGCGAGCGCCCCGCCCACCGCGTCCGCGTAGGACCCGAACAGCGCGGTCGCCGCGAGGACCGCGGTCGCGATCGCGATGCCCTTGGTGATGGCCTTGGTCGTGTTGCCCACGGCGTCGAGGTCGGTGAGGATCTGCGCGGCCTCCGGGTCGCCGTCGCCCGCCTCGCCCACGGACATCTCGTAGATGCCCTGCGCGTTGTCGGACACCGGACCGAACGTGTCCATCGCGACGATCACGCCCACGGTCGTCAGGAGCCCGCAGCCTGCGAGCGCGATGAGGAACAGCGAGAGCCAGACCGAGCCGCCCGCGATGAGGAAGACGCCGCAGATGGCAGCCGCGATGATGCCCGCGGTGTAGACCGCGGACTCGAACCCGACCCCGATGCCGGACAGGACGACCGTGGCCGCCCCCGTGCGCGAGGTGGCGGCGACGTGGAGGGTGGGCTTCGACGTCGTGCCCGTGAAGTAGCCCGTGACCCACAGGATGATGCCCGCCAGGACCACGCCGATGAGGACCGCGAGCGCCGCGACCACGCGCGGGTCGCTCGTGACGTCGCCCAGGTCCGCGGTGCCCGACAGCTCGGAGAACGACGACGGGAGGTACGCGAACGCCGCGACCCCGGCCAGGACCGCGCCGAGCAGCGCCGAGAGGTAGAACCCGCGGTAGATGGCCCGCAGGCCGTTCTCCTCGCCGCGGATACGCGTGATGAACACGCCCAGCACCGCGACGAACGCGCCGATCGCCGTGACGATCAGCGGGAAGACGAGCCCCTGCTCACCCATCGCGGCCTTGCCCAGGATGAGGGCCGCGACGAGCATGACGGCGTAGGACTCGAACAGGTCGGCGGCCATGCCCGCGCAGTCGCCCACGTTGTCGCCCACGTTGTCCGCGATGGTCGCCGCGTTGCGCGGGTCATCCTCGGGGATCCCCTGCTCGACCTTGCCCACCAGGTCGGCACCGACGTCCGCCGCCTTGGTGAAGATCCCGCCGCCCACGCGCATGAACATCGCGAGCAGAGCAGCCCCGAACCCGAACCCCTCGAGCACAGCCGGCGCGTCCCCTCGGTACAGCAGGACGACCCCTGCCGCACCGAGCAGCCCTAAACCCACGACGGACATCCCCACCACGCCTCCGGTGCGGAAGGCCACGCGGGCCCCCTCGGCACGGCCGCCGGGTCTGGTCGCGGCCGACGCGACGCGCACGTTCGCGCGCACCGCGAGCCACATCCCCAGGTACCCGATGCACGCCGAGAAACCGGCGCCCACGAGGAACGCGACCGAACGCCCTACCTTGATGCCGGCGTCCCCCGGCAGCAGGAACAGGAGACCGAACACGATCACGGCGAACAGCGCGAGCGTGCGGAACTGCCGGTTGAGGTAGGCCGAGGCCCCTTCCTGGATCGCTTGCGCGATGTCCTGCATCTTCGCGGTCCCCTCGGGCGCCGCGAGGACCTGACGTCTGAGCACGAAGGCGAAGACCAGCGCGGCGAGCCCGATGGCCCCGATCACCGCGACGATCGTGAGACTGGTGGAGCTGAGCGTGAGCATCCGTCCTCCTTGACGACTGCTGGACCGGGGTCACCGGCTGACCTCCGGCACCCCCGGAGGATGCGCCCGAGTCTAGCCATGTGTGGCGCACGTCACGCGACGTCGTGCAGGTCTTCACGAGCGAGCACCCCAACGATCCGGCACGGTCGCCCGTCATGATCAGTGACACCACCCACCACGGGTGGTCAGGTACAGGACGAAGGGGGATCGGTGGCCACCTGGGACGACGAGCTCGCCGCGCTGACAGCACAGCGCGGGCAAGCGCTCACGGGGTACGCCTACCTGCTCTGCGGGAACAGGCGCGATGCGGAGGACGTGGTGCAGGACGCACTCGTCAAGGTGTTCTCACGGCTTCGTGGAAGGGGCCCGACGGCGTCCCGACAGCCCGCGCCGACGTCGCCCTCGGGCGGGACGAGGCTCTTCACGCTCGACGACGCCCCCCGCAGCGAGGCCGAGCGCCCCGTCGCACACCTCGAGGGGTACGTGCGACGGGCGATCCTCACGCTCTACCTCGACGGCTACCGCCGTCGACGGAGCTGGCTCGGGCTGCGGCACCTCGTCGGGCAGCGGGAGTCCGTCCCCGGCCCGGAGGCACCTGCGTCGGCCCGCGCCGACACGGCCAAGGCGCTCGCGGGGCTGACGCCGCGCCAGCGCGCGTGCGTCGTGCTCCGGTACTACGAGGACCTGACCGTCCCCCGCATCGCCGAGGAGCTCGGGTGCGCCGAGGGGACCGTCAAGCGGCACCTTTCCGATGCGATGACCGTCATGCAGCAGACGCTGGGAGCAGCTGCCCCGGCCGTGCCGGCGCTGCCGGTCGACGCCACGACACCGGCCCGGCCCGGCCCGGCCCGGAAGGCGGAACGGACGACGGAACCGGCCTCGCCGTCCCGCGCGAAGCCACCCACCACACCGGCACAGGACCTGCCGACCCCCGCAGCGACGAACGGGAGGAACACCCAGTGAACGCCACCCACATCGGCCCCTCGAACCACGACGACGAGCTGCGCAGCGCCCTGCGCGACCTGGTCGACGACGCGTCCCTCCCGGGGCTCGACACCCACCTGGACGTCGTCCGCGGACGCACGCGCCGCCGTCGGGCAGCGAAGAAGGTCGCCCTGGGGGCGACCACGCTGTGCGTCGCCGGGGCGCTGGGCGTCGCGGCGATCACGCTCCCGCAGGGAGTCCGACCCACGCCCGTCGCTCCGGCCGAGTCCCCGTCCCCCTCGGCGATCCCGACGCAGACGCCCGCATCGCCGACCTTCCCTGCAGGGATCGACGCCACGGCTCTCGCGTGCCAGCAGCCTGCCCCGATCCCGACGGGCGACGACCTGCCCGCCCACCTGAGCGTCGGGGTGCCCGCCCTCACGGCGCAGACAGCCGGCTCCGTGACCGCACCGGTCCTCCTGCGGTTCGACGGCGACGCGCGCCTCCGGTACGCCGACTCGGCCACGGGCGCGTACATCGTCACCCAGGGCGGGGTCATCGTCAGCTCGCCGCTCCCTGCTGCCGAGACCACGGGTGAGGCCACGCCTGCCCCAGGCTCCTCGGCGACCTGGGAGCTCGAGCTCGCTTCGTCCGCGTCGTGCGACCCGACCACCACGCAGCCGTCGCCGCTCCCGGCGGGTGACTACGAGGTGTTCGCGCTGCACCGGTTCCCGCTCACGGGCTACTCGGCCCTCCGAGCGGACGGGACCTGGGGCGAGGAGACGACCGGGGCGCTGTTCGACGGGTGGCTCGTCGCCGACCCCGTACCTCTGACGATCACGCCGAAGCCCGACCCGGTGGAGGTCCGGGACGTGCTCGGGGCGGACACGTCGGCGGTCTTCGAGGCCCTTCGCCAGGCAGCCAGTACCGGAGCACCGGCCGCTCTCGACCTCTTCTTCGTCACCGCATCGGACGAGGACGTCGTCACCGTGGTCAACGGGCCCGACCAGAGCCACCAGGTCGTCGTGTCAGCCCTCGCGGACACCGGAGCGCGCCCCCGGACCATCAGCGACGACGGCTGGTCAATGACCGTACGGGGCGGCGCACTCTTCTCCGACGACCTCAGGAGCAGCTACTCGTTCGGCCGTCTCATGGGAACCTACGACGTCACGCTCGACGATTCGCAGGCCGGGCAGTCGTTCACCCTTCAGGTAGTCGACGGGGGGACACCCGGCACGGCTCCTGCCACGAAAGACGAGGAGGTCTGCCAGGCCTTCGACGCTCACCTGCGCGCAGCAGGCACCCTCCTGCCCGCGATGGACACCGATCTCACCTATCTCATCGACCATCCGGTTCCGGCCGGCGCGTCACAGGAGTACGCGGAGATCCGGGCACAGTGGATCGAGTCACCACGCGTCTGGTGGGCGATGGTGGGCTACGTCGCCGCAAACCGGGCCGGCGACCCCGCGGGTGACGCCATCAACGCGGCCTGCTTGGGGTACTGGGGCTGACATCGACACCCACGGCCCGGGGCCCGCTCTCACTTCCGGGAGCGGGCCCCAGGGTCGTGTCCAGGAGCACGAAGAAGACCGGACTTTCAGCTTGCCGAGAGCTGTGTCCGCAAGGCGATCCTCACGAGCTATCTCGACGGCTTCCGCCGCCGACGCCACTGGGAAGGCATCCGCCACCTGTTCGGCGAAACCGGCGGCCCGGACACCCCGTCCGCGACCGACGCCCGCCTCGACGTGCAGAAGGCGCTCCTGACGCTCTCCCACCGGGAACGCGCATGCGTGGTCCTGCGCTTCTACTCCGACCTCACCGTCCGCCAGGTCGCCGACCACCGGTCGCTCAGCGAGGGCGCGGTCAAGCGCTACCTCAGCGACGCCAACCGCAAGCTCGCATCGCACCTCGGTCCCATCGACACCCCCGTCCGACAACCTCGACGTCACTCCCCTGGGAGGAGCCCGATGACCGACAAGCACCTGCCCCCGCTGCACCTGGACGCCGCCTTCTCCGACATCGCCGCGAGCGCAGCCGGGTCCGCATCCTACGGAACGGCCGGCGCCATCCAGGTGCACCGCCTCGTCAAGAGGTCCCGCCGCCAGCGCGCGGCCGCTCTCGGCTCCGCCGGCTTCCTCGTGCTGGGAGCCGCCGGACTCGGACTCTCCGGCCTCTTCCGCGCTCCGTCTCCAGGATGGCACCTGGGGAGCAGTCAACGACTCCTCCTCGCTGAGGCCACCATGGTTCTACAGCTGGGGGCTCATCACCGCTCCCATCCCCGTGACGATCACATAGGGGCCACTGTCGGTGCCTCGTCCACCCGTGGTGACGACGCGATCGTCGGCATCTGCAGCAGCTGGTGGGGCTGAGGAATTTCGTCGCTCCCCGGCCCCACTCGCTCGGAGGGATCCTCTGGTGGCGAGCGCGGCCGCGCCGCGCTCCACCTCTCGCAACCAGAGCTCCTGCGCTTGAATGGGTGCACCGCCGTCCTCAAGGAGCACGCATGCCCCGCTCGACCTCACTCTCTCGCACGTCTGCTCCCCCCTGGGCGGAGGCGGTCGCGTCCTGGACGGGCCGGATCGTGCAGGCCGTCGCGTTCTGGCTCGTGCTCGCGCTGATCCTGCTCCTGTTCGCCCCGGGCTTCGTGCGGACCGTGAGCGACTGGCTCGCGGTGCTGAACCTCCCCACCTTCCCGAGCGTGTTCTCGGTGGTCCTGGTCGGGGTGATCGCGAGCGGTCTCCTGCGCAGGCAGCGTGCGGCCCTGTGGTTCGTGGTCCTCCTGTGGCAGCTCCCAGTCGCGGTGCTGGGGCTCGCCGTCGGCCTCCTGTGGGTGTTCGACGACGACAAGCAGGCCCTGCGGTCGGACGGCCTGGTCCTGACTCCCATCGAGGTCGCGTCCTGGATCGTGGCGGTCGCAGCCGTGATCCTGCTGATCGCGGCCCGCTCGGCGTTCCCGGCGAAGGTCAGCAAGGGGGCCTGGTGGCGGGCGATCCTCGTGCTCGTCATCGGTGTCGCGCTCTCCGCGTTCGTCACCCTCCTCCTCCTGGAGGTCGTCCCGAACACGCTGCACGGGATCCGCAACCGGGTGAACTGGAGCCTGTCGGTCGCGACGGGCCTCGCGCCCAGCGACTACCCGCTGCACGCCGACGGCATGGGCCCCGCATGGCTCGCCCTGCTCGCAGGCCTCATCTCGGCCCTGGCGCTGGTCCTGGCGATCGCGGTGTTCATGCGCTCCGCCCCGCACGATGCCAAGGTCGAGGCCGCGGACGAGCTCGCGGTGCGCAAGCTCCTGCTCGAGCACCCGAGCGACGACTCGCTCGAGTACTTCGCGACCCGCTGGGACCGCAGCGCGGTCTTCTCGCAGGACCAGCGGGCGGCGATCTCCTACCGGGTCATCTCGGGAGTGTGCCTCGCGGCGGGCGACCCGATCGGTGACAAGGCGAGCTGGCCCGACGCGATCGAGCAGTGGCGCGCGCACGCCCGCCGGTTCGGCTGGGTCCCCGCGGTGCTGTCGACGAGCGAGCTCGGTGCCAAGGCCTTCCAGGCGGTGGACCTGCACCCGATCGCGCTGGGCGACGAGGCCATCATCAACACGCGCACCTTCAACCTCGACGGCCCGGCCATGCGGTCCGTCCGGCACGCGGTCGCGCGCCCGGAGCGCGAGGGCTACCGCGTCCTGGTCCGCCGCCAGTCGGAGATCGCCCCCGACGAGCTCGCGAAGCTGGTCGCCGTGGCCGACGAGTGGCGCCACGGCGAGGAGCGCGGCTTCTCGATGTCGTTGAGCCGCCTCGGAGATCCCGCGGACCCGCGCGAGATGATCGTCTCGGCGCACGACGCCGACGGGAACCCCCGCGGCCTGCTGTCTTTCGTGCCGTGGGGACGCCGCGGCCTGTCGCTCGACGTCATGCGCCGCCACCCGCAGGCCGTCAGCGGCGTCACCGAGTTCATGGTCACCGAGCTCGTGGCCGCGGGCCGCGGCATGGGGATCGACCGCATCTCGATGAACTTCGCGATGTTCCGCGGGTCGTTCGAGCAGGGCGCCCGCATCGGGGCGACCCCGGTCCAGCGCTTCAACCGGCGCGTGCTGCTGATCGCGTCGCGGTTCTGGCAGCTCGACTCGCTCTACAAGTCGAACGAGAAGTACCTGCCGGACTGGAAGCCGCGCCTGCTCTGCTACCAGAACGCGGGACAGCTCACGCAGGTCATCTTCGCGGTCGGCCAGGCCGAGGGCTTCCTGCCGAACACCCCGAACCTCCTCCACCGCCGCGACCGGTCCCCCGACCTGCACCGGCCCGAGGTCTCCGCGGCCTTCGCCGAGGCCGTGCGCGCCCAGGAGACCGCGCTGCTCACGGTCTCGGCGCCCACGCGCCGCCTGACCGAGCAGCAGGCCACGCGGCACGCCAAGCTCGGCGTCCTGCGGACCGCGGGCATGGAGCCCTACCCGGTCTCGGTCCCCCGGACGGTCTCGATCGGCGAGGCCGTGCGCCTGGGCGCCCGCGTGCCCGACGTCGGCGCACCCGCGGGGGCGAGCACCTCTCCCGGCGACGTGCCCTCCGCGGGCGACCTGTCCGTCGTCGGGCGCGTGGTGCGGCTGCGCGACCACGGCGGCGTGATCTTCGCCGACCTGCGCGAGGGCACCGACGAGATCCAGGTCATGTTCACCGCGGACCGGCCGGGCCCGGACCTCGCGCTGTGGCGTCGGGCCGTCGACCTGGGCGACCAGGTGAGCGTCACGGGCGACCTGACCCGCAGCCGGCGCGGCGAGCTCTCGATCCACGGCACCGCCTGGTGCATGGCCTCCAAGGCCCTGACCTCGCCCCCCGACAAGCACCGGGGGCTCGCCGACGCCGAGGCAAAGGTCCGGCTCAAGCACATGGAGCTCGCCCTCGACACCCGCACGGCCCAGGTCCTGCGGGGCCGCAGCGCGGCCGTGAAGTCGCTGCGCGACTCGCTCGCGGCGCGCGAGTTCATCGAGGTCGAGACCCCGATCCTGCAGCGCGTGCACGGTGGCGCGAACGCCCGCCCCTTCACGACGCACATCAACGCCTACGACGTGGACCTGTACCTGCGCATCGCGCCCGAGCTGTTCCTCAAGCGGCTCGCGATCGGCGGGGTCGGCAAGGTGTTCGAGCTGGGCCGCAACTTCCGCAACGAGGGCGCCGACGCGACCCACAACCCCGAGTTCACGTCGCTCGAGGCCTACCAGGCGTACGGCGACTACACGTCGATGCGCGTCCTCACCCGGGACCTCATCATCGAGGCCGCGATCGCGGTGCACGGCGAGCCGGTCTCACGCCGGGCCGACGGGACCGTGGTCCGGCTCGACGGCGAGTGGCCCGTCCACACCGTGCACGGGGCCGTGTCCCGGGCGGTGGGCCAGGAGGTCACGCCAGACACCCCCCTCGAGACGCTCCAGGCGATCTGCGAGGAGAAGGGCGTCCACTGGACCCCGACCATGACGCACGGCGCGATCGTCACCGAGCTGTACGACGCGTTCGTCGAAGGGCAGACCGTCGAGCCCACGTTCTACACGGACTTTCCCCTCGAGACCTCGCCGCTGACCCGCACGCACCGCCGCGACCCGCGGCTCGCCGAGCGGTGGGACCTCGTGGCGTTCGGCGCCGAGCTGGGCACCGCGTACTCGGAGCTCATCGACCCTGTGGACCAGCGCGAACGCCTCACGCAGCAGTCCCTGCTGGCCGCAGCGGGCGACCCCGAGGCCATGGAGGTCGACGAGGAGTTCCTGTCCGCCCTGGAGTTCGCGATGCCGCCCACGGGCGGGCTCGGGATCGGGGTCGACCGCGTCTACATGATGCTCATCGGTGCGAGCATCCGCGAGACGCTCGCGTTCCCGTTCGTGCGGCCGTCGGGCCGCGGCTGAGCAAGAGCTCGTCGGGGGCGGGACCGAGATCGGTGGGGTAGATCGACGGCGAGCCCGACCGATCCCGGTCCAGCGTCCCTGGGACGTCACGCCCGACGGCGCCTCGAAGCGAGCACCATCCCGAGCGCCATCGAGACCAGGGCCACCCCGACGAGGAAGGGCTCCCCCGGGCCCGCAGCGGCGAAGGCCCCGCCTCCGGCCGCGAAAGCCAGCACGAGGGCGGTCATGGGGACAGCGACGCGACCCTCGGGCGAGCGCTGCTTCTTGAGATGGTCGAGGACCACCCCCGTGCCCGCACCGAACACCACGGCGAACAGGTACAGCATCGTCGTCCTCGCTCCCGTGCCGCCCGTCGGCATCCGGCCAACCTTCGCGTATCGGACCGGTCCTGGCCAGTCCGACGTGCCGCCGAGGGATGCTCCGCACGAGTTTTCCGCACCACCGTGCGGAGAGATCGTCGTGGGGTGTGGATGGCGTCACACAGAGCGATAACGAACGGGTAACGTAGGCGACGATCGGGCGCAGCACGGACGGCAACGACCACTGGCTCCCGCACCACGGCAGTCAGCAGCGTCCTCCCCCGCGAGGCCGTCCAGAGCACAGGAGTCACCTCAGGTGGAAACGTCCGCACCGGTCCAGCAGCGCCCGCACGGCGCCGCGCCGACCCCCACGCGGCGTCAACGTCAGGCCGAGCTCCGAGCACGCGAGCTCGCCGCAGCAGGCCTCGAGGGACGCGCCCACACGGACTCGCTGCACGTCGAGCACCGCCACACCGCGCCCCGTCCTGCGACGTTCGCGGTGCCCCAGGTCGCCGCTCCTCCGGCCCCCGTCGAGCCGTCGCTCTCCGTCCCGGCCCACTTCGCCGGCTCGCACCAGGCACCAGCCCCCGCCCGCCCGTCCCCTGCCAGCCCGGCCGTCTCCCCGGCCGCCGCGGCCCGCGCCATGGCCCCCGTCGAGGCTCCGGTCGCAGCCCAGCCCGCGGCTCCCCGCGTCTCGCCCTTCCCGCCCACGGGCATCCAGCGTGCCACCGAGCCCGTCGCGCCGCTGCAGACACCCTCAGGTGAGATCCCGGTCGTCCTGGTACCCGCCCCGACCCCTCTGCGCTCGACCCCCACGCCCGTCGTCGCGGGCCCGCAGAGCCCGGTCGTCGAACCCGCGTCGTACGACGCGGCGACGGTCGAGCACCCCTTCGCCCCTCTCACACGACGTGAGCGCAAGACCGGCGGACCGGCTACGGGTCCCACCCCGGTCGTTGCCACGGCAGCACCGACGCGCGGACCTCTGTTCGGCTCCAAGTTCGTGGCCCGCGCGGCGACGGGCGCAGCCTTCGTGGGTGCCCTGGCGTGCGTCCCTCTGGTGCTTCCCAGCACGGCCTCGGGGGACTTCGCCCCTGGCGGCATGCGGACGGACCTCGCGGACGACGAGGCCGGCGACACCACGACCGAGCTCGCCCAGCAAGAGGTCGACGCCGAGGAGCAGCTCCTCAGCCAGGCGCAGGACCTCCTCACCCGCGCCGACGGCCCCGCCGCAGACCGGGCCACGAGCCCGCAGGACCTCGCTGACGCGAAGGCCGAGCTGGCCGCGCTCACCGAGTCCCTGATCGCCGAGCGCGCCCAGGGCACGGACCGTGCCTCGCGTTCGAGCGAGCGCACAGCCCTGACGACGGAGACCGCCGCAGAGGTCGACACCGAGGCCGCCGCCCCGGCGACCAGCGAGGACGTCGCCCGCGCGGCGAACCGGGTCGCGGTCCTGCTCCAGGACTTCGGCGAGACGGGCGCTTCCGGCGTCACGCCGGCTCCGGCGACCCCCGGCGAGCTCGCGGCCGAGCGCCGCGTGCGCGCGGCGAACCTGCTCGCCCAGTGCGGGTCCACGAACTACGCGAACGGCAAGATCCCGGCTTCCGCCCTGACGACGCTCTCGTTCGCTCGCAGCCACATGCTGCGTTGCGACGCGGCGGCGATGCTCGAGGAGCTGTCCGCGGCCTACCAGCAGCGCTTCGGCGAGCCGATCGGCCTGACCGACTCGTACCGCTCCTACGCCAGCCAGGTCGCGACCCGCGCGGCCAAGCCCGGCCTCGCGGCAGTGCCCGGCACGTCCAACCACGGCTGGGGCCTGGCGATCGACCTGACCTCTCCCGCGTCGAACCCCGGCTCGGCCCAGTACAAGTGGCTGCGCGCCAACGCCCCGCTCTACGGCTGGGACAACCCGGCCTGGGCCCGGACCAACGGTTCCAAGCCCGAGCCGTGGCACTTCGAGTACGCGTCCGGCTGGTAGCCGGCACTCAGGCGAACGCCGCCTCCACCGTGGGGGCCACGGCCCCGTCGGGAACCTCTCCGCGCAGGACCTGCGCGACGACGTCGGGACGGGTGAGCGGGAACATGTGCCCCTCGCCGCGCAGGCCGTAGACCTTCGCGCCCAGCCGAGCGCCGAGCTCACGCTCCTCGCGCAGGAACGCCCCCTGGCCACGCCGCCCCCAGCCGACGAGCTGGACCGGGCGCACGGCGAGCCTCTGCAGCGCGCCCGCGTCACGCGCGAAGAGCTCGGTGACCCGTTCTGCCTGCGCCCAGCTCTGCTCGTACTGCCCGGTGAGCAGGCGCCACGCCTCGGGCGTGCCGTAACGGCGGACGGCCTCGTCGTCGGGCAGCGGGTCGGGGCGGTGCGTCGCGTCGTACCAGGCCCGACGACGCAGCGCGGGCCCCCACCTCGTCACCGCGGGGCAGCGAGAGAGCAGCAGGCCGCTCGTGTGGACGACCCGTTCCGCGAGGAGCGTCAGTCCCACGGGGGCCGGACGCTCGGGACGCCGCGGGAGGAACGGGGTCGTGGGGTCGAGCAGCAGCACGGCGCCGACCTCCTCGGGGTGGGTCAGCGCCCACTCGATCGCGGCCAGGCCACCCACGCTGTGCCCCACGAGCCCGACGCTGCCCGGCGCCTGGGCCTCGACCAGCCCGAGCTGGGCACGGACCTCCCCGACCGGGGCCGTGACGGCGGTGTCCCAGGAGTCGAGCACCAGGACCGTCGCGTCCGGGTACTGCTCACGCACCACGCGGGCGACGGGCTCCATGTCCGAGGGGGCGAGCAGGAGACCCGGGAGGACGACCCAGGTCGTGGGTGCCAGTGCGATGATCGCCGAAGCCATGCGGCACAGTCCATCACGGCTCGCTGTGCGCCACCGGGGAGCGCGCTGTGCCGTCCTGGGGAACATCTGTCTCCGGTGCGCGCCGGCGCGGCCGGCGCAGCGTCAGGACCTGCACGGCCAGCACGAGCACCACGGAGAAGGCGACGACCTGGACGCGCTGCACGATCCCGGTCCCGACAGGTAGCGGGCTGCCGAACAGGCCGATCGTGCCGGTCACGACCCCCAGGAACGGTCCCAGCGCGCCCGCGAGGCGCGCCGAGAAGCCGAGGAGGGTGCGCCGTCGGGCACGCGCGAGCCACACGACCCCCGCGCTCGCGACGAACGAGCTGACTCCCGAGGCCACGCTCGAGAAGGTGTGCGCCTCGTGAGCGAGGCTGAGCTCCCCGGCCGCCTCGCGTGCCGCGCAGTCGCCCACCGAGAGCGCGCAGTCGAGCGGCAGCAGGGCGTCCGCCACGGTCGCGAGGCCGAACGCGACGAACGCCCAGAACGTCACCTTCTGCCCGAGGGTCGCGGCCGGCGCGCCCGCCCGGCGGGCGCGCACGTACGCCGTCCCCAGGAGGGCGAGGCCCACGAGCACCAAGGCTCCCGATGCCACGTCGGTGGACCGGAAGAGGGGTGAGGTGGCCTGGTCGAGCGCCGCGAGCTCGGACAGGTACGACCGCGCGGGGTCGAGGGGCCAGCCCGCCGCCGCCTCGACGACGACCCCCAGGTAGAGGATCCCGGCGAGGGCGAGCAGAACCTGCGCAGCCGAGACCAGCCGAGCGCCCGGACGGCCCGCGCGCGACCCATCGGGTGAGGGCTTCGAGCTCATGCGACGAGTGCCTCGACGCCCGCGACGATGCGCTCGATCCCGAAGTCGAGCTCGGCCTCGGGCGAGTACGCCGACTGCTGCGCCTCGCCGACCGTCGCCCCGACGCGTCCCGCGACCGTGAACGTGCTCATCGCGCTGATCCGTTCGAGCAGCGGGGCGTTCGCGGCCCACCACTCGTCGTCGGTCTGGCCGCTCGCCTCGTGCGCGGCGCGGGCCGCACGAGCGCGGCGTGCAGCGGTGGTCGCCTGGCCCACGACGAGCGTCACGGTCGCGTCCATCGCGACGTCGTCGAGTCCGACTCCCTCGATCGCTCGGAGCTCGACGTCGTACTTGCGGGTCTCGCCCGGTCCCAGGACGGGGCGCGCGAGGTCGACGTCGAGGAGCCACGGGTGGGCCGCGAACAGGTCCCAGTTCGCGCGGGCCACCGATCGCAGCCGGTCATGCCACGTCGTCCCCGTCGCACGCCCCTGGGGATAGAGCTCGCCGTAGGCACGGTCGACCACCAGGTCCACGAGGTCGTCCTTGTTCTGCACGTAGGTGTAGAGCGACATGGTGCCGATGCCCAGCGCGGCCGCGACCTTGCGCATCGAGAGCCCAGTGAGAGCCCCGTCCTCGTCCGCGAGCCCGACGGCGGCACGTGCCACGTCGTCGGGCGTCCGGGACTGCTGGGGGCCCCGCGCGCCACGGTCGGCGTGCAGGCCCCAGAGAAGGGCGAGGGTCCGCGCGGGGTCGCGCGGCGCGGGGGGAGCTGGGCTGGGCGTGGGGGTCGGCACGGGCTGCCTCCTCGGTCGGGGTCAGGGATCATCGAGGAGTGCCCGACGTTCACCCGAACTGTCGGGAATGATCTGCGTACATCGTACGTTGATCGGCTCGGGAAACGTCGACGGACGGCGTACCAGGAAGGCCTCGTGACCCCAGCAGCCCCCCTCTCGACGGGACCGACCGCGCCACGACGGGGCGCCGACGCCGCCGCTCTCGCCTCGCCCGAGCACTGGGACCGGGGAACGGTCGACGACCTGCTCGACGCGTGGGCGTCGGGCGACGCGTCACCCGACGAGGTGTTCTGGGGCGCGGTGTGCGCCGAGGCACTGAGCCATGTCGCGGCTGGGCGCCTGGTTCCCGTGGTCCGGGAGGACACCGGGAGGTCGACGGGCACCGGCGGGCCGGCTGCCTCGGCCGGAGCGGCGAGACCGGCCGAGGCCGACGGTGCGCCGCCCTCGGTGGGGTGGCGGGTCGGCCCGCTCGACGGCCCCTCGCTCGACCGTCTGGACGCGCTCGCCGAGGCCATGCCGTCCGACGGGCGAGGACCGGGCGCGACGAGCGGCACGGGCACCCGGACTTCCCTGGTCCGGGGCGCCATGGATGCCGTGGCCGACACCCTGGTCCGGGAGGTCGGGGCGAGCGTCGGAGCACCTCGCGGGGTGGCGCGCGGCCTGGTCGCGAGGCCGGGAGCCGGCGCGAGCCCGGGTGCCGCCGAGGCGCTCGCCGCCGACGCGGTCGACGGCCGGCGGGTCGCCGCCGACGCGGCCCCCGTCCCCGACCAGCTGGTGGCCTGGGTGCACGATGCCACGGCCCTCCTCGACCCCCGCGTGGCCGTGAGCCTGCGGCTCGAGCCGCTCGTGCTCCGCACCGCCGGTCCACGGGCCGCTGAGGACGCCCCGCTGCCTGCCGAAGACGACCGTCACGAGGACCTGGCCACGTGCGACTGGCGCGCGACCGTGGTCGTCCGCGGCCCCGCCGGGTCCCGCACCGCTGACGAGCTCTGGGCCTCGGCCCGGACGGGCACTGGAGCGCGCGAGGCGCAGGAAGAGGTCGGCGACGTCCTGGTCCGGCTGCGCGCGGGAGCGACGGCCTGGCCTCCGCTCGACGAGCTGCTCGACCAACCCGTCCCCCGCGCGCTCGTGCTCGCCCCGGCCGACGTCCGCGAGCTCCTCGCCGAGGGCTCCGCGTCGCTGGCCGCGACCGGGATCGCGGTCGAGTGGCCCGCAGGCCTCGCAGGTCATGTCCGGTCGGTCGCGGTCTTCTCCCCGACCGAGGTCCCCGGTGACGACCCGGCCGGTGAGCGCCGGGCCCTGCCCGCTCTGCTCGGATCGTCCGGCCTCAGCCGTCAGCGTTCCGTCCCGTCGTCGCCCATGACTCTCACGCACGAGCTCACGCTCGACGGTGTACGGCTCACCGCGGCCGAGCGCGAGCACCTGGCGCGCGTCCACGCGGAGGGGCGCTCCGCCGTCGTGCGGCTGCGGGGGCGCTGGGTCCTCGCGGACCCGGCCGCAGCCACGGCCGCGACGCGACGCACGCCCCAGCCCGTCTCCGCGCTAGACGCCGTCGCGGCCGCGCTCACCGGGGTCGCCCGCGTGGGCGACCAGGACCTCGCCGTGACCCGGACGCCCTGGCTCGACCGCCTGCGCGCCGAGCTCGAGGACCCTGCCCCGGCGCGCGACGTCGTCGTCCCCCCGGGGCTCCGCGCGACGCTGCGCGACTACCAGCTCGACGGCCTGCGCTGGCTCGCACGCCTGACAGGGCTGGGCCTGGGCGCGTGCCTCGCGGACGACATGGGCCTGGGAAAGACCGTCACGCTCATCGCGCTGCACCTGCACCGCGCTCGCACCCGGCCCGACGACGCCGCAGGTCCCACCGGGGAGCGCGCGGGCACCGGACCCACCCTGGTCGTGTGCCCGGCCTCGCTCCTGGGCAACTGGGAGCAGGAGATCCGCCGGTTCGCACCGGGCGTCGCGGTGCGGCGCTTCCACGGCGCGTCGCGCGACCTGCGCGGGGTCGCCGACGGGTTCGTGCTGACGACCTACGGGACCGTCCTGTCGGACTCGTCCCAGGCCGCCCCCGTGCTCGCGGCGCACGGCTGGGGGCTCGTCGTCGCGGACGAGGCCCAGCACGTCAAGAACCCGGGCTCGAGCACCGCGAAGGCCCTGCGGACGATCCCCGCCGAGGCGCGCGTAGCCCTGTCCGGGACCCCCGTCGAGAACAACCTCACCGAGCTGTGGGCCGTCATGGACTGGCTCAACCCCGGCCTGCTGGGCTCGCGCGGGCAGTTCCGGCGCCGGTGGGCCGACCCGATCGAGCAGACCCGCGACCCCGTGCTGGCCGAGAAGCTGTCCCGTCTGGTCCGCCCCTTCCTGCTCCGACGACGCAAGTCCGACCCGGGGATCGCGCCCGAGCTGCCGCCCAAGACCGTGACCGACCAGGTCGTGCCCCTCACGGCCGAGCAGGTGGGGCTCTACGAGGGCGCCGTGCGGTCGGCGCTCGACGAGATCGACCGCGCCGAGGGCATGGGGCGCCGCGCCATGATCGGCGGCCTGCTCACGCACCTCAAGCAGATCTGCAACCATCCGGCCCAGTACCTGCACGAGGACGAGCCCCGGCTCTCCGGACGATCGGGCAAGCTCGACGCGTTCACCGAGCTCGTGGCGACCGTCCGGGCCGAGGAGGGCGCGATCCTCGTGTTCACGCAGTACGTCGCGATGGCCCGGCTCCTCGAGTCCTACCTCGCGCGTCGCGGCGTCCCGACCATGCTGCTGCACGGTGGGACGCCCGTGGCCCAGCGCGAGCAGATGGTCGCCCGGTTCCAGAGCACCACGGAGATGCCGCCCGTGTTCCTGCTCTCGCTCAAGGCCGCAGGCACCGGGCTCAACCTCACGCGGGCCGACCACGTCATCCACTACGACCGCTGGTGGAACCCGGCCGTCGAGGAGCAGGCCACCGACCGGGCGTACCGGATCGGTCAGACCCGGCCCGTCCAGGTGCACCGGCTGACGAGCGAGGGAACCATCGAGGAGCACATCGCCCGCATGATCGAGTCCAAGCGCGAGCTCGCCGACGCGGTCCTGGCACCGGGTGGGGTCGAGGGCGCGATCTCCGAGCTCAGCACGGACGACCTGGCCGAGCTCGTGTCGCTGCGGGCGTCCGAGGGTGAGCGTTTCCCCGCGAGCGACCTGCCCGGCACCGCCGGCGACGAGCGATCTCCCTCTGCAGGAGAGAGGGGGCACTCATGAGCGCCGTGGGCTTCCCGGCCTTCCCGCCGACCGGTACGGCGACCAAGGGCGCCGTACGGCGCGGACAGTCCTGGTGGGCACGCTCGTGGGTGCGCGCGATGGAGGAGTTCGCGCTCGACGCGGGTCCGCTCAAGAAGGGGCGCGCCTACGCGCGGACAGGCCGGGTCGGTCCGATCACGGTCAGCCCTGGCGCAGTCCAAGCCCGCGTACAAGACGACGACGGGGAGATGTACCACACGGTCGTGTCGCTCGAGCCCCTGACCGACGACGAGTGGGACAGGTTCCTCGAAGCCCTCGCCTCACGGTCAGGACGCCTCGCGGCCCTGCTCGCCGGAGAGATGCCACGCGACGTCGTCGCTGCGGCCCTCGACGCCGACGTCACGCTGCTCCCCGGGATCGGAGACCTCGAGCCTGAGTGCGACTGCCCCACCTGGGACCTGCCCTGCCTGCACGCCGCAGCGCTCAGCTACCAGGCGGGCTGGCTGCTCGACGCCGACCCGTTCGTGCTGTTCCTCCTGCGCGGCCGGTCGCGCGAGCAGGTGCTCGACGCGTTGCAGGGGATCTCGGCGAGGGGCGCCAGGACGGGAGCGGCGCCGTCGGGTCTGCGGGTCCTCGGCGAGCTGCCTCCCCCGCCCGACGTCCCCGAACCGCCCGTCGCGGCGGACCTGCTCGTCGGCGTCCCCGACCGGACCCCCGACGGGACCCCCGTCGACGTCGCAGGGCTGCGAGCCGCGCTCGCCGCGGCGGCTCTCGACGCGGCCGAGCGGCTCACGGCCCGGGACCGCTGAGGGCCTCGGGCGCTCAGGCGCGCTCGAGCAGGACCATGACCTCGTAGTGCGAGGTCTGCGGGAACATGTCGAGCACCCGGCCACGCACCGGGCGCAGCGACGGCATGGCCGCGAGATCGCGGGCCAGTGACTCGGCGTTGCAGCTCGAGTAGACGACCTGCCGCACGGTCGAGGTCTCGAGCCACCCCGCGAGCTCCGCGCCGATCCCGCGCCGCGGCGGGTTCACGATCACCAGGTCAGGGACCCGCTCGGCCGCGAGAGCGAACGCGGTCGCGTCCCCCGCCCGGAACGTCAGGTCGTCGAACCCTGCCTGCTCGGCGCTGCGCTCGGCACTCACGATCGCCTCGCGGCTCGACTCGATCCCGACCACCTCGCGCCCCGGCGCCGCACAGTGCAGCGCGAACCCGCCGACCCCGCAGTACAGGTCCCACACGCTCGCTGGCGCGGCCTCGTCGACCCACTCGCGCCCCTGCCGGTACAGCGCAGCGGCGACCTCCGTGTTCGTCTGGAAGAAGCTCTGCTGACGCAGGTGCATCTCGATGCCGTTGACGCGCATGGTCAGGGTGTCGGCCTCGGTGAGCAGGATCTCCTGGTCCCCCTCGAGCGCGGCCTTGTGCTCGGGCAGGATGTTGGCCGACACCACACGCGCCTGCGGCAGCGCGTCGAGCAGGCTCGGCAGGTGCTTGCGCAGCCGCGAGACCGGCTCCTGCGAGCGCAGCACGAAGCGCACCATGAGCTCGCCGTCGGGCGACTGCGTGACCAGCACGTTCTTGAGCTCACCGCGTCGCGTCGTCACGTCGTACGGCGTGAGGGCGGCGCGCGTGACGAACGCTGCGAGGACGGGGAAGACGGCCTGGAGGTCCGCCGGGTACAGGCCGCAGTCCTGGAGGTCGACGCCGCGCCCGCCCGCGTCGAGGATGCCGAGCGTCGGGTGCTCGACCGTGCCGCCCACGACCATCTTGGCCTTGTTGCGGAAGCCGGACTCCTGGCTCGGGAACGGGCGGTCCCACCGCAGTCCCCCGTGCGCCGCGAGGAGCTCGCCCGCGTGCCGCTGCTTGTCGGCGAGCTGCGCGGCGTAGCCCTGCCCCATGAGGGTGCACGAACGGCACTCGTGGGCGTCGAAGTGGGGGCACTGCATTCCCCCGAGTCTACGGGGCGGGCCTCACGGGCCGGCCCTGCGCGGGCCGGCCCCGGACGTGGTCCTCGGACCTGCGCGGGCCGGGACGTGCAGGCCGGGCCGGGCCGGGCCGGTCGACCGCTACCCGGGGTACGTGCCGACCACCACGGTCGCGCCGAGGTCGTCGTCGGTCACCGTCCGGGCGACCAGCCCGGCCTGCTCGAAGAGCCCGACCGCGACGGGGGCCTGGCGCTCGCTCGTCTCGATGAGCAGGTGGCCGCCCGGGGCGAGCCAGGCCGCGGCGTCGGCGGCGACCCGTCGGTGCACGTCGAGCCCGTCGGCACCACCGTCGAGCGCGACCCGGGCCTCGTGGAGCCTGGCCTCGGGGGGCATGGTCTCGATCGCGTCGGTCGGGACGTACGGGGCGTTGACGACGAGCACGTCGACCGTTCCTCGCAGCTCTTCGGGCAGCGCGTCGTACAAGTCGCCCTCGTGAACTTGTCCGTGAAGGTTCCGGCGCGCGCACCGAACGGCCGCGGGGTCGATGTCCGCGACGTGCAGGTCGATGCCGGGACGGGCTGCGCGCAGCACCGCGCCGAGCGCGCCCGTGCCGCAGCACAGGTCCACGACCGTCGCGTGCTCGGCCGTGAGGTCCCGGGCCGAACCTGCGAGGAGCTCCGAACGCCTGCGAGGCACGAACACCGTGGGCTCCACGAGGATGCGCAGGCCGCAGAACTCGGCCCAGCCGAGGACCTGCTCGAGCGGGAGCCCCGAGACCCGGCGCGCGACCATGTCGTCGAGCTCCGCAGGAGAGGTCGCCGCGGCGACGAGCAGGTCCGCCTCGTCCTCGGCGAACACGCAGCCCGCGGCGCGGAGGGTGAGCACGATCTCTGCTGGGGTCATGGTGGGCTCACGCTACTACCCGGTGAGAGGGACGTGCGGGCGGATAATGGACACGTGCCCGACGCCGCAGCCCCCGTCCCCGCCCGCCCCGCCACTCCCGTGGTCGCCACCCCGCGGGGTCCGTCCCCGCAGGCCCGCGCCCACGCCGAGGACCTCGCCCGGTTCGTCGAGGCCTCGCCCTCGTCGTTCCACGCGGCCCACGAGGTCGTCCGCCGCGCGGTCGAGGCGGGCTTCACGCTGCTCGACGAGGCCGACGCCTGGCCGCTCGCGGGCGCGGAGGGGCGCTACGTCGTCGTGCGCGACGGTGCCGTCATCGCGTGGGCGACGCCCGCGGGGGCCAGCGCCACGACCCCCTTCGCGATCCTCGGCGCGCACACCGACTCGCCCGGCTTCAAGCTCAAGCCCAAGCCCACCACGGGCCGCGAGGGCTGGTGGCAGGCGGGCGTCGAGGTGTACGGCGGCCCCCTGCTCAACTCGTGGCTCGACCGCGAGCTCGAGCTCGCCGGGCGCCTCGTGACGATCGACGGCCGCAGCCACCTGGTCCGCACCGGACCCCTGCTGCGCATCCCGCAGCTCGCGATCCACCTCGACCGCGGCGCCAACGACGGTCTGACGCTCGACAAGCAGCGCCACACCCAGCCGGTGTGGGGTCTCGGCGCGCTCGGCGCCCCCGACGCGGACCTGCTCGCGCTCCTCGCCGAGCACGCGGGCGTGCGGGCCGCGGACGTCGGCGGGTACGACCTGGTCGTGGCCGACACCCAGGCCCCGCGGATCTTCGGGGCGCACGAGGAGCTGCTCGCCTCGGGGCGGCTCGACAACCTGCTGTCGGTGCACGCCGGGCTCACGGCGCTGCTCGAGGTGGCGGCGGGGGCGCCCGGGGCGTCCACCGGGGCCGGTCACCGGGGGCGGCACGAGACGCCCGTCGCCGTGCTCGCGGCGTTCGACCACGAGGAGATCGGCAGCGAGACCCGCTCGGGGGCCAGCGGCCCCTTCCTCGCCGACGTGCTCTCGCGCATCAGCGCCGGGTTCGGAGCGAACGAGGAGGACCGGCACCGTGCGCTCGCGGGGTCGCTGTGCGTGTCGAGCGACGTCGGCCACTCGGTCCACCCCAACTACCCCGAGCGCCACGACCCGGCCAACCGGCCGCTGGCCGGCGGCGGCCCCATCCTCAAGATCAACGCCAATCAGCGGTACGCGACCGACGCCCACGGCGCGGCAGCCTGGGCCGCCGCCTGCGCCGCGGCGGGCGTGCCGAGCCAGGAGTTCGTCTCGGAGAACACCGTGCCGTGCGGGTCGACGATCGGGCCGCTCACCGCGACCCGGCTCGGGATCCGGACGGTCGACGTGGGCGCGCCGATCCTCTCGATGCACTCGGCGCGCGAGCTCACGGCCGTCGCGGACCCGTACTACCTGTCGCGGGCGATCGGGCAGGTGTTCGCGGGCTGAGGGCAGCGGACGCGCGCCGCGGCCCTGCCTGTCGCCGAGGTAGAACGTCCTGCGCGAGGTAGAACCCCTCGCGTACTACCTCGCGCAGGACGTTCTACCTCGCGATCCCGGGGGCAGCGTCCGCTCGACGGTTCGGCCCGGCACGCCCCAGGTGGGAGACTCGAAGACGTGCCCAGCCCGTCGCGAACCCCGGAACCGGACGCCGCGTCGACCAGCCCGTCGCGCGGCTCCTCGCCCACCGGCGACCCGGACGCTCGCGACCGCACCAGCACGGGTCTGCCGACCGTGCCCGACCGTCCCGGCGCCCTGCTCGACGTCCTGCTCGCAGGCGGCCGCCGCGCCGACCGGCTGACGCACGTCAAGCACCTGCCCGGGCGCCCCGGTCAGCACGCCGACTGGCCCGGCTGGGCCGACGCCTCGCTCGTGGCGGGCTACCGCTCGATGGGCGTCGAGCGACCGTGGGCGCACCAGGTCGAGGCGGCCGAGGCCGCCTGGTCGGGCCGGCACGTCGCGCTCGCGACCTCGACCGGCTCGGGCAAGTCGCTCGCGTTCTGGCTGCCCGCGCTCACCGCGGTGCGCGCCGACCGCGCGGCCGAGACGCTGGCCCCCGGCCGGATCGAGAGCACCCGGTCGCGCGGCACGGTCCTCTACCTGAGCCCGACCAAGGCCCTCGCGGCCGACCAGGTCAACGGTCTCCAGCGCCTGCTCGACGCGTCGCGCGCGAACGACGTCAAGGTCTCGACGTGCGACGGCGACACCTCGTTCGAGGAGCGCAAGTGGGTCCAGGAGTACGCCGACGTCGTGCTGACCAATCCCGACTTCCTGCACTTCGCGCTCATGCCCAACCACCGCCGCTGGGCGCGGTTCCTGCGGAACCTGCGCTACGTCGTCGTCGACGAGGGGCACTCCTACCGGGGCGTGTTCGGGGCGCACGTGGCGCTCGTGCTGCGGCGGCTCGCCCGGCTCCAGGCGCACTACGCGCCGGCGCCACCAGCCGGGTCGTCCGCTCCGGCCGGCACGCCCCGGAACCGCCTCACCTTCGTCGTCGCCTCGGCCACCACGGCCGACCCCGCGGCGAGCGCCGGCCGGCTCATCGGGGTCCCGCCCGAGCAGATCGTCACGGTCGACACCGACACGAGCCCCGCGGGGCGCAAGACGTTCGCGCTCTGGCAGCCCCCGGAGGTCCTGGGTTACGAGGCCGCGCAGGCCCGCGCCGCGGCGGCGGACGACCCGGCGGCCGACGCGGCACTCGCCGAGGCCCTGCTGATCGACCCCACGGCCCACGACGAGCTGGGCCTGACGAGCGACCCCGACGAGCCCGCGACCCCCGGCGACCCGCCCGAGCGCCCGCGCCGGTCCGCGACCGCCGAGGCCGCGGACCTCCTGGCCGACCTCACGGCCGCGGGCGCTCGCACGCTCGCCTTCACCCGGTCTCGCCGCGGGGCCGAGGCCGTCGCGACCCAGACCCAGGACCACCTGCGCGTCGTCTCGCCCCAGCTCGCGCGCCGCGTCGCGGCGTACCGCGGCGGGTACCTGCCCGAGGAGCGCCGAGCGCTCGAGCAGGCGCTGCGCAGCGGCGCGATCCGGGGCCTCGCGACGACCAACGCGCTCGAGCTGGGCGTCGACATCTCGGGCCTCGACGCGGTCCTCATCGCGGGCTGGCCGGGCACGCGCATGTCGGTCTGGCAGCAGGCGGGCCGCGCGGGGCGGGCAGGAGCCGACGGCCTGGTCGCGTTCGTCGCGCGCGAGGACCCGCTCGACACCTACCTCGTGCACCACCCCGAGGCGATCTTCGCGGCCCCGCTCGAGGCCACAGTGTTCGACCCCGCCAACCCGTACGTCCTCGCGCCGCACCTGTGCGCGGCGGCCGCCGAGGTCCCGCTGCGACAGTCGGACCTCGCCGTGTTCGGCGACCCCGCCGCGGTGACCGAGCTCCTGGGCGTGCTCGTCGCGCGGGGTGCGCTGCGCCGTCGGGCGTCCGGGTGGTACTGGACACACGCCCAGTCCGCCGCCGCGATGACGGACCTGCGCGGCTCGGGCGGCTCGCCCGTGCGCGTGGTCGAGTCCGGCACGGGCCGCCTGCTCGGCACGGTCGACGCGGCCTCGGCCGACGGGTCGGTCCACGACGGCGCGGTCTACGTGCACCAGGGCGTGAGCTACGTCGTGGAGACCCTCGACCTGCGCGACGGCGTCGCGCTCGTCGCACGCCGGGACGTCGACTTCGGGACGTGGTCGCGATCCGTCACGGAGATCGCGATCCACGGGATCCGCGACGAGGGCCGGGGCGAGGCCCAGGCCTCGGTCGGTTCGGCTCCGTCGGACGACAGCCCGCCGGCGGAGGCAGCCCCGTCGGACGACGGCCCGACGGCGGAGCCCGCCCCGGGCGACGAGCCGTCCGTCCCGCAGGGCTCGGCACCGAACGACGCCGCGCACCCTGCGATCCAGCGCTGGTGGGGGCCGATCGGCTGGGGGTTCGGACCTGTCGAGGTCACGAGCCAGGTCGTGAGCTTCCAGCGCCGACGCCTGCCGGACCTGCAGATCCTGGGTGTCGAACCGCTCGACCTGCCCGAGCACACGCTCCCGACGACCGCCGTGTGGTGGACCGTCCCGGCCGAGGTCCTCGAGGCCGCGGGCATCGACGCCGAGACGGCGCCGGGAGCGCTCCACGCGGCCGAGCACGCGTCGATCGGTCTCCTGCCGCTGCTCGCGACGTGCGACCGCTGGGACCTGGGCGGGGTGTCGACCGCGATGCACGTCGACACCGAGCGGGCGACCGTGTTCGTGTACGACGCCTACCCGGGCGGCGCGGGCTTCGCCGAGCGGGGCTTCCACCTGGGGGCGACGTGGCTGCGCGCGACCCGGGCCGCGATCTCGCGCTGCCCATGCACGGACGGTTGCCCAGCGTGCGTGCAGTCGCCCAAGTGCGGCAACTTCAACAACCCGCTCGACAAGGCCGCGGCGGTCCGGCTGCTCGACGCGGTGCTCGCGTACGCGCCTGCGTGACCGTGGCCCGGGCCCCGGCCCCCCGCCCCCCGACGAGTCACCGTGCCGACGCCGGTCCCGCCCGTGCCGCGGCCCGCGCCGTCCCCAGCGCCCCGGCCCATCCCGTCGCCTCGCGCGTGACGTCGACCCTGACCACCCCGTCGCCCTGCTCGACGCACGCCACGACCACGGCGCCGTTGCGCTCCGCGGTCTCGCGCGCCGTCGGGCACGCGTCCCAACCCCCCTGGAGGGCGGTCGCCCCGGCGACGGCCGCGAGGTCCGCTGCCGTCTGAGCCTGTCCCCGCGCGCCCTGCGCGGACGACAGGGCCGCGAGCGCGAGCCCCAGGACGAGCGCGACCGCGATCAGACCGAGTGCGAGCACGGTCCCCGAACCCCGGTCGCCGGGCCTCACGGCTCGTTCCACGCGACCGCGGCCCCGCGTGCCTGGAGCGGCGAGCTCGACAACCAGCCGCCGACCACCGGCTTGGCGACCCGCACCTCGACCCACGGGTCGCCGCGCGAGACGGTGACCGTGGCGTCGGCCCCGGCCACCTGCACGACGACGGCGCGCACCACCGCGTCGTCCTCGCCGATCGCGACGGCCCGTGCAGCGGCGCGAGCGGCGTCGGCGGCCTGGAGCTGCGCGTTCGCCGCTGCGGCGAGCGTGAGGACGGCCACCAGCACGAGGACGACCGCGGGCAGCGCCAGGGCGAGCTCGGCGGTCACGGTGCCGCGCTCACGGTCCGGTGACCTCCGTCCCCGCCCCTGCCGACGCCGCGACCGACCCCACGTCCCCTGCCGCGAGGTCGCCGACCGCGGCGCCCACGTGCTGATGGCCGTCACGCTCACCCGATCGACAGGGCGCGCTGGATGATGCCGAGCAGCATCTCGCGCACCTCGCCGCTCTTGAGGATCGCGATCAGCAGGCCCGCGAACCCGACGGCGGCGATGGTCGCCACCGCGTACTCGGCGGTCGCGAGACCGGACTCCGGATCGTCACCGCGGACGCGGACGAGCAGCCCCGCTCCCGTCGCTCTCGCTCGGTGCATGGCCTTCATGGGTGCCTCCTGGCTCTCGTGGCCCGCCTGTCGCGGGCCGTGCCGCCCACTGTGGCGAACGGCGGCCCTCGCGCGCTGGGCCGAGGGTCGCCGCTGTGGAGCGGCACCCCGCGGGAGATCCTGTGGACAGCCCGCTCGCAGAGGCCAGGCGCTCCCGCGAGGCGGGGTCATGACCCTCCGACGGCCTCCTGCTGCGCCAACCAGGTGAGGATCGCTCGGTTGGTCTCCTCCGGCAGCTCTTGCTGGATCCAATGACCACAGTCCAGGGTGACCACGTCCACCTGGGGGACGAACTCTGCCAGTCTCTCGGACCGCGCGACCTGGTCCCGGTCGCCGTAGATCATGAGCGTCGGCTGCCGGATGATCGGGTCCACGCCCGCCAGGAGACGCCAGTTGCGGTCCAGGTTCCGGTACCAGTTGATGCTTCCTGTGAAACCGGTCGACTCGAACGCGGACACGAGGACGGCCAGCTCGCTCTCGCTCATGACGGGCTCGCCGAGCGGCGTCTGCGCCCGGGCGAGGTTCATCATCGCCATGCCGGGCTCTGGTGCTCTGGGGGGCTCGTTCTTCCGGTACAGGTTGCGGAGGAACTGGGAGGTGTTCTCGTCGAGCACGGCGTCCGCGACGCCTGGCTGTCGGTTGAAGTGGACGAAGTAGAAGTCGCCGCCCAGCACCTCTTCCATGAGCTCGACCCAGGGACGCTCTCCGCGCTCCTGGTACGGCAGGCTCAGGTTGATCACCCTGTTGACGCGGTGCGGGTGCAGCAGCGTCAGCCCCCAGACGACGAACGCACCCCAGTCGTGACCGACGAACGTGGCGTCGTCGTACCCGTAGTGGTCGAGAAGCGCGACGAGATCGCCCGACAGGTGTTCGATGTCGTACGCCGTCACGTCGGCCGGGCGGGACGAGCCGCCGTAACCTCGCTGGTTCGGGACGATGACGTGATAGCCCGCCGCGACGAGGGCGGGCACCTGGTGGCGCCAGGAAGAGGCATGCTCCGGCCAGCCGTGGCACAGCACGACGGGCCGTCCTGCGTTGTGCCGGCCGGCTTCGAAGACCTCGAGCTCCACACCGTTGACAGGAACGAGGGTGGGTTCGGGGAAGTCGCTGAGGTCGGGCATCGGGGTTTCTCTCCATCGGGTACCGGGACTTGTCGCTGAGCTCATGCCGCCATCGTGCGACCAGTACAGGTCAGCTTGTGACCGGTGCTGCGCACGCCCGTGCCCCGCGGTCTCTCGCGCCCGCCGCGACCACCCGCGAAACTGGTCGCGAGGGGCTGTCGATTCCGTCGGTGGTCGCGCGTCATCGTGATGAAGGACCATCCATCCGCACCACCTGGAGGAATCATGAGCACCGAGTACGCAGTCCTCATCCACGCCCCGGAAGACGGCACGCCCGCCATGCGCCCGGACCTGGCCGAGGAGATCATGGCCCAGCACGAGGAGTTCTCGCGCCGTGTCGAGGCGGAGGGTCACCGGATCTCGGGCGGTGTCGAGCTCGAGGCGGCCGGGACGGCGACCCTCGTCCGCCCGGGGGTCGGGACGACCGAGGGCCCGTTCACCGAGCTGGCCGAGCAGATCGGCGGCATCTACCTGGTCGTGAGCGACGACCTGCCGGGCCTCGTGACGATCATCGACGAGGTCTTCGCGGGCGACGGCTGCACGTACGAGATCCGCCCCACGGTGGATCACGGCGGGGTCGACGACGCCGCCGCGACCGCCGGCGCACGGGCGGAGGCCTGAGCCATGAAGGTCATGTTCCTGCTGTACGGGGACGAGCAGGTCTGGGCCGATGCCTCCGCGGAGGAACGTTCGCGGTACATGGCCCAGCACGACGAGTTCGCCGCGTTCCTCAGGAACCACGGGAGCATCGTGGCCGCGGAGGCGCTGAGCACGGTCGCCGCGGCCACGACGGTCCACAGCCGCGAGGGTGCGGTGGTCGTGACCGAGGGGCCGTTCGCCGAGCTCGCCGAGCAGCTCGGGGGCTTCTACGTCGCCGTGCTGCCGAGCATCGACACCGCGATCGAGGCCGTCGCCCTCCTGCCGCAGTACACGGTCGAGCTGCGTCCGGTCGTGGACGTGGACGGCCTGTGACATCGTCGTCGGTCGCGCGCCCGTGACTCTCGCCGGCGACGCGCTCGCCTCGGCGTGGCGCGACCACTGGGCGCGGTTGCTCGCGATGCTCGTCGCGCGCTACCGCCGTCCGGACCTCGCGGAGGACGCGCTCGCGGACGCGTTCGCGGCCGCAGCGAGGACGTGGCCCGTCGACGGCGTGCCGGACTCCCCTGCCGCCTGGCTGCGCACCGCGGCCGGGCGGCGCGTCCTCGACCGTCTGCGCGCCGAGGCGGTCGCGGCCCAGAAAGTGCCGCTCATGATCATGGAGGCGCAGTCCGCGGCCGAGGCGGCGGACGGCACGCCGGGCATGGTCGACGACGGCGCGCACCTGCCCGACGACCGGCTACGGCTCGTCTTCTCGTGCTGCCACCCGGCGTTGTCGGTCGAGTCGCGTGCGGCGTTGACGCTGCGGTTCGTCGCAGGCCTGCCCGTGCCGGACATCGCGCGGCTCTTCCTGGTCCAGGACGCGACCATGGCGGCTCGTCTGACGCGTGCGAAGAAGCGTCTGGTGGCGGCGGGCATCCCGTTCGAGGTGCCGGCGCCCGAGCGCCTGGACGACCGGCTCGACGACGTCGCCTCGGTCCTGTACCTGACCTTCACCGCGGGGTACGCGCCGGGCACGGGGCCCGACGTGCTGCGGGTGGCCCTGGCGGGCGAGGCGATCCGGTTGGCACGCCTGCTCGACGAGCTCCTGCCGGGGCGCTCCGTGGTGCGGGCGCTGCTCGCCCTCATGGTGCTCCAGCACTCGCGGCGTGACGCACGCGTCTCCGTCGAGGGGGCCCTGGTGCTGCTGGCGGACCAGGACAGGTCGCGGTGGCACCGCGGCGAGATCGCGTCGGGTCTCGCGCTGCTGGCCTCCGTGCCCGACGGCGTCACTGGCCTCGCGCACGAGTACCGCCTCCAGGCGTCGATCGCCGCCGCACACGCTGTCGCGGGACGCGCTACCGACACGGACTGGGGCGGGATCGCCGACCTGTACGCCGAGCTGGAGACGGCCACGGGCTCGCCCATGGTCCGGCTCGCCAGGTCGGTCGCGGTCGCGGAGGCCGAGGGGCCGACCGCCGGGCTCGCGCTGATCGACGACTTCGAGGGGATCGACGAGGCGCTCCGGACCAACCATCGGCTGCCCGCGACCCGTGCCGAGCTGCTGGCGCGTGCGGGCCGACCTGCCGAGGCCGTGGCGTCGTTCGAGGAGGCGATCGGCCGGTGCGGGAACGCGGCCGAGCGAGAGCATCTGACGCGGCGGCTCGCGGAGGTCCGTGAGGATTTGGTCGGCTAGCTCGGACGGACTGGACCTGTGGACCTGTGGACCTGTGGACCTGTGGACCTGTGGACCTGTGGACCTGTGGACCTGTGGACCTGTGGACCTGTGGAAAGCCTGACCCATAGCCCGCCGACCGGCCAGCATGAATCAATGGCATCCGATCAGCAGCATCGCTGAACCTCGTCCACGTGGCTGGCTGCCTCAGAGACTCCACGAGTTCAGGACTCCGCGGCGAGCAGTCCAGGAACGTCTGGCGAGTCCCCAAGTGTTGTGGCGAGCGCTGTTCGCTCAGCGAAACCACGGCCCGCTCATCGAACACGACTCCCGATTCCCACACACTCCTGCGAGGCACACATGCTCCCCCGACCACTCGCCCACACGATCCCGGAAGGCCATTCGTGGCCGCTCGACGATCTCCCCCTGCCCTCCGGGTACGGGGTACCGCTCAGCCGGGTCGCTGCCGGCGCGATCCGGCTCGAGTCCGCACGGCGCGACATCAGCCAGGAGGACCTCGCCGAGCTGCTCGGCCGGTCGCGCAGCGCGATCTCGCAGCGCTTCACGGGCAAGGTCGCCTGGTCGGTCGACGACCTCGGCACCATCGCCGCAGCGTTCGGCTGTCCAGTCGACGACCTCCTCGACGACGGCTCTCAGCGTGGGCGCCGCTGACGCCCACCCTCGAGCTACCACGCCGCCGGCCCAGCCTCGCTCACCACGCCGCCAGTCCCGCGTCCTCGGCTCGCCGCGCGCCGGGCTGCGATCAGTCACCGCCCCTGCCGCTCACCTCGGCACGACCGTCCGCACCATCACCCGACATCCGTTCCCCGCCGTCGAGCTCGGCCAGCACCAGCACCAGCCACCCCTCACCCACCACCGAGCACCCCACCGCCCAACGACAGCAGCACGGGCAGCAGCCCGATGAGGACGAACGCCGGCAGGAAGCACACCCCCAGCGGCAGGACCAGGTGCACCGCGAGCCTCGCTGCGGCCTGCCGTGCGGCCGCCTGCTGGTCTCGCCGGAGCTGCTCGCCCGCCACGCGCAACGACTCCCCCGGAGCGGCTCCCTGCTCCCATGCCGGTGCCAGCGCCGAACGCACCACGTCCAGCCGCGTCGGCGCCCCGGACCACGCCTCGGCCCACCCGGCCCCGAGCACGACCGCCGCCCCGGCGCGGTGGAGGGCGACGCCGTCGGGCCCTCCGACCGCCTGGCCCACCGCCTCGAGCGCACGCGGGACGCTCGTCCCCGCGCGGACCGCAGCCGCGAGCAGCTCGAGCAGGACACCGATCTCGACCGGCCCGCCCGACCCCGGCGTCCGGCCGGGAGCCGCCGTGACGGCCACGAGGTCACCGAGCCGAGCCCGCACTCCCGCCCGGGCGACGCACCACGGGCTCGCCGCGACCAGGAATCCGCACGACAACGCCACCGCGAGCGGCCAGTCGACGCTCACGGCGGCGCCCCCGCCGCCCTGGCCCTCGCGACCAGTCGACCTGACCACCGGCGACCCACCAGGAGCAGCACCCCGCCCGCCAGCAGCCCAGCAGATCCCACCCCGCCACCCAGCGCGGTCGCCACAGGATCGACCCCCAGCACCACGCCGAGCAGCGCCCCGACCGCCGGGAGCCACAGCAGCACGCGCGCCGTCGCCTGAGGGCCGGCGAGCGACGCCTCCCGGTCGGCCCGCGCTTCCGACTCCGCGGACAGCGCCTGGGCGATCGACTCGAGGACCGCCCCGAGGGGTGCCCCCACGTCGGCCGCCAACCGGCTCGCCGCGACCACCGCCGCGACCTGCCCCGACGCCTCGTCCGAGCCGTGAGCGCCCACGACAACGAGCAGGTCGGCGGTCTCGGGGACACCCCGGGGGTCCACCCGCACGCCGGCCGCGGTCGCCCACGCGTGGCCGGGCGCGCTCCCCGAGCGCACCAATGACGCGACGTGCGAGACGAGCACGCGCACCGAACGCCCGGCGACCGGACGTCGACCGAGAGCCCGCGCGACCACCCCGGAGCCCCCTCGCCACCCCGCCGGCCGCACCCCACGACCGGCCGTCACCTCCGCGGCTCGCCGACCCGCAGGAGCCACGGCCACCCAGACTGCGCACCCGACCGTGACCGCGATCGCCAGATCGCCGCTCACACCCCGCTCCACCGGTCGGCGAACGCGTCCCATCCCTCGGCTGCGACCGGTTCCCGCACGCCGTCCCAGGTCGCGACGGGCTCGACCACGAGCTCACCCCGGACGTCGCGCCGCACGGCACCGATCTCCGCCAGGTACCGGACCCGCCCGGACCGGCGCAGGTGCAGCACCACGTCGAGCGCCCCCGCTGCCTGGGCGGCCACGGCCTCGCGCGTCATCCCCGCCAACGCCGCGAGCGCCTCGAGCCGCGCGGGGACGACCGACGCGGAGTTTGCGTGGATCGTGGCGAGCCCGCCGTCGTGACCCGTGTTGAGGGCCATGAGGACCTCGCGGACCTCGGCACCACGGCACTCGCCCAGGACGATCCGGTCCGGGCGCATGCGCAGGGCGTTGCGGACCAGGTCCGCCAGGTCGACGGCCCCCGCGCCCTCGACGTTGGGGCGCCGCGCGGTCAGGGGGACGACGTGCGGATGGTCGGGCACGAGCTCGCGCGCCTCCTCGACGCACACGACGCGCTCGTGCCCCGGCACGAGGGACAGCAGCGCGGCGAGCAGCGTCGTCTTGCCCGTCCCCGTGCCGCCCGAGACGAGCATGTTGGCGCGCGCCGCGACGAGGCGCCGCAGCACCGGGCCCCACGGGGCGGGCAGCCCGCCCGAGTCCACGAGCTCGTCGAGCGTGAAGGCCCGCGAGCGCAGCACGCGCAGCGAGATCACGGCCCCTGACTCGCACACGGGAGCGATCGCTGCGTGCAGCCTGGTGCCGTCGGGCAGCCGCGCGTCCACGAGCGGGCTCGCGTCGTCGAGCCGCTGCCCGCCCGCGGCAGCGAGCCGGACCGCGAGCGCCCGGACCTGGGCCACGCTCCCGAGGTGCACGGGCGCACGTTCGAGGCCTGCCCCGCGGTCGACCCAGACCTCGGCGGGCGAGTTGACCAGGACGTCGGTGACGTCAGGGTCCTCGAGCAAGGGTTGGAGCGGTCCGGCCCCGTACAGCTCGGCACGTGCGCGCCGGGTCAGGTCGGTCAGGGCGTCGCTGCCGAGCACGCGCCCGGTGCCGCGCAGCGCCGCCCGGAGCTCGGAGTCGTCGGCCGTGGTGCCCCCGACGAGCCGGCCACGCACCTCGGCCAGGAGCCCGTCGTCGATCGGGCTCACGCAAGGACCGGGCTTCGGGTGACCGTCCGGGCGGTGACGAGCGCCGCGAGCTCGCGTCCTGCGCGTCCCAGGGGGCGACGTGCTCCGACGGGTGGGCCCTGCCCGCGGTCGACGCGCGCCGCGAGGGTCCGGTCCCATCCGGCGACGCACGCGAGCGGGAGCCCGACGACGTCGCTCACCTCCCACGGGTCCAGCCGCCCGGGCGCGGGTCGCCGTGCGACCAGGCGCATCGACCGGTCGGCTCCGGTGCGGCGCGCGAGCGTGACGGCCGCGACGGCTCCCGCGACCGCGGGCACCTCGAGCGGGGTCACGAGGAACAGCGTGTCGCACGCCCCGACGAGCGCAGCGTGGTCGGCGTCTCCCCTCTCGCAGGGCCCGGCTCCCGCCCCGGCCCCGGCCGCGGTCGGCGCGGACGCGACCGCCCCCGCAGCGAGCGCCGCGCGCGGCAGGTCGAGCACCAGGACGTCGCACGCGTCCGCGAGCGCCGAGCACACGTCGACGACCACGCCCGGGTCGCGGGCCACCGGGTCGGCGCGGTGGGCGCTGAGGACCGGCACGGTGGACCAGGTCGGCAGCAGCTCCACGAGCGCTCGGCCGTCCACCTCGCCCCGGGCGTCGCGGAGGTCCGCCCAGCGCGGGCCGTCCCGATGGTCGATCCCGAGGAGCACGTCGATCCCTGCGCCCGTGGTCGCGAGGTCCACGAGGACCGGTCGTCGCCCGGCCCGCTGCAACCCGTCCGCGAGCGCTGCTGCCACGGTGCTCGCCCCGGCCCCGCCGCACGCCCCGACGACCCCCACCACGTCGGCCTCTTCCCGTCCCACGGCTCCCCCTCTCGTCGTGAGGCGCGGGGCAGCCGTGGGCTCGACGAGCGGGCCGCGGACCTCCTCCGCACCGGCCCGTCCGCACGGGCCGACCCTCATCCTGGGGCGAGACGACCGAGGGCGGGGGCTGCGCCGTCGGGCCTGTGGACGACCGCGCCCGCCGTGCCCCTGTGGACGAGCCCGACGTCAGTGAGCCAGTGCGAGGTACTGGTGCGCGTACGCGATCGCCATCCCGCCCTCGCCCACCCCGGCCGCGACGCGCTTGACCGACCCGGAGCGCACGTCGCCGATCGCGAAGACCCCCGGGGCGCTCGTCTCCAGGGCGAACGGCCGGCGCTCGGCGGTCCACTGCGGCGCGGCCGCGGCCTCGGCCCCCGTGAGCACGAACCCGTGCGAGTCGCGCGCGACCTCCGCGGGCAGCCAGCCCGTCACGGCGTCCGCGCCGATCATCACGAACACGACCGGGAGCGCACGGCGAGCGGTCTCCCCCGTCCGCGCGTCGAGCACGTCGACGTGCTCGAGTCCCTCGTCACCGTGCAGGTCGACGATCTGGGCCCGGGTCTCGACCTGGATCCCGGGGTTGGCGGCGATCTGGTCGATCAGGTAGCGCGACATGCTGGCAGCGAGCGACTCGCCGCGCACGAGCATCGTGACGGACCGGGCGTGGCGCGAGAAGAAGATCGCCGCCTGCCCTGCCGAGTTCCCCGCGCCGACGATGCAGACGTCCTGCCCCTGGGCGAGGGCCGCGTCGCTGCGCGCGGCCCCGTAGTACAGGCCGTTGCCGAGGTAGCGGTCCACGGCCTCCAGCGCGAGCGTTCGCCACTCGACCCCGGTCGCGACGATCACGACCTGCGCCCCGAGCGCGTCCTCGCCGTCGAGCACGACCCGGTGCGATCCCGGGTCGATCGACTCGACCGTGCGCGTCACGACGATCTCGGCGCCCAACCGCTGCGCCTGGGTCAGCGCGCGGCTCGCGAGGTCGTCCCCCGAGATGCCGTAGGGGAACCCCGTGTAGTTCTCGATCCGCGTCGAGGTCCCTGCCTGGCCGCCCGGCGCGAGGCTCTCGACGACGAGCGTGCGCAGGCCCTCGGCCGCAGCGTTGACCGCCGCGGTCAGCCCCGCGGGCCCCCCGCCGAGGATCACGACGTCGTAGTCCGTTGCGGTGGGCTCCACTGCCAGGCCGACCGCGTGCGCGACCTCACGCATGGTCGGCGCGACGAGCCGCGACCCGTCTCGCAGCTCGAGGACCGGGTGCGCGGGCGCGACCCTCGCCGCGACCTCGGCCGGCGCCTCGACCACGACCCGGTCGAACGGCACGTGGTTGCGCGTGAGGAACGTCGCCAGGTCCCGGACGCCCGCGTCGAGCCGGGGCCCGATCACGTGCGCCTCGGCCACGGGCTTCTCCGAGGCGTGCGCCTGGAGCGCGTCGAGGTAGCTGCGCGCCAGGGTCGCGACGTGGGCCGGGACCGCCGGCGCCATGGCCGCGAGACCGTAGAAGACCGTCGCGTCGAGCTTCATGATGCGCGTGGCCTCGGTCGCGCGCCCGCTCGCCGGGAAGCTCGTGCTGAGCGTCATGGGCACCTCGCCGAAGAACATGCCCGGGGTGCGGACCCCGATCACGCGTTCGTCGCCGTTGATCATCTTGGTGATCTCCGCACGCCCCTCGATCACGACGAAGAACGCGCGCTCGTCGCCCTCGTGCGCGAAGTACTCGCCCGGCAGGAGCCGGATGTCCTCGACCGCCCCGACGAGGAACTCGAGCGGCTCGGGGGGAAGGGGCTCGAAGATCGTGATGGCGCGGAGCTCGTCGAGCGTGATCATGCGTGCCTCCCACGGGGCTGGGCCACGGTCCGTCCGGCCGAACGTACCGCGCGGGCGGCAGGACGACATCCCGTCGTGCGACGACCTCCCCGGGACCGCACGGCACCCGCGGCACGACGACGCTGCCGAACCGGGACATCTCGTGCGCTCGCCGGTTAGGCTCACCGGGTGACCCAGCCCCAGGACTCACCGCAGACCGGTCCGCGCAGCGCGCCCCTCGCGCCTCCCCGTCCAGGCGCCCGCGAGACGCGCCCGCGCAAGGTCGCCGCGTTCTTCGACCTGGACAAGACGATCATCGCGACCTCGTCGACCGCCGCGTTCTCCAAGCCGTTCTACGCGGGCGGGCTCATCAGCCGCGGCGACGTGCTGCGCAGCGCGTACGCGCACTTCCTCTACATGGTCGGCGGCGCGGACGCGGACCAGACCGAGCGCATGCGCGCACACCTCAGCTCGCTCGTGACGGGCTGGGACGTGCGCGTGGTCTCGCAGATCGTCGAGGAGACGCTGCACGAGTACATCGACCCGGTCGTCTACGCCGAGGCCGTCGAGCTCATCGTGAGCCACCACGACCGGGGGCACGACGTCGTGATCGTCTCGGCCTCGGGCTCCGAGGTCGTCGAGCCCATCGCCGCGGTGCTCGGCGCGGACCACTACGTCGCGACGCGCATGGAGATCGTCGACGGCCGCTACACGGGCGAGATCGACTTCTACGCGTACGGCGAGAACAAGGCCCTCGCGATCCGCGAGCTGGCAGAGACCCACGGCTACGACCTCGACGCGTCCTACGCCTACTCGGACTCGATCACCGACGCTCCCATGCTCGCGGAGGTCGGCCACGGGTTCGCGGTCAACCCCGACCGGACGCTGCGCCGCCTCGCGGGCGAGAGCGGCTGGGGCACGCTCACCTTCGTACGCCCCGTCACGCTGCGCACCCAGCTCGCGCCGCCTCGGGGCGCGGTCGTGGTCGGCGGGGCCGTGGCAGTCGCGGTCGTCGGCTGGCTCGTGTGGCGCGCGGTGCGCAAGCGCTCGGGGCGTGCCGGGTAGCGATGCCCCGGGCTCTCCCGGCGGTCCGCACGAGCGGGCCGGAACGTGGACTGTTCGAACCCGCGGGGTCCCCGTTGTCCGGCTCCTCCCGGCTCGGGATCGAACACCCGGTGGAGGTTCTCCCGTTCTCCCCGCCACCCCTTGCGCGGCGTCCCGGAGCGGCGTATCACTGAGGAACAACAGCATCAGGGACGGGCGGAACCCACGCGCGAGAAGTCCACGCATAGGACTGGCTGACCGGGCTCGCCCCGTTGCAGCACCTACCCTCGCAGCACGCTTGTTAACCCCCGTCCCGCTGGCGAGCACGGCGCCCCTCCGGGGGCGCCGTTCCCGTGCCCGGGGCCTCTTCCGGCGCCACCGCCACGCCGGGTCCGCCGCTCACCTGCTCGGTGCACCAGCTGCGCACGACAGGCGAATACGCTGACCACATGACCTCAGCGCCGAGCGTTTCCTCGTCCATCACCGTCCGCCTCCAGGTCGAGGCCAGGCCCACCGCGGTCAGCGAGCTCACGACGGCGATCGAGCAGTCGGGCGGGATCGTCTCGGCCCTCGACGTCACGGCCTCGGGGCACGAGCGCATCACCGTGGACGTCACGGTCGCGACGCGCGGCGAGTCGCACGCCGCGGAGATCGTCGCGGCGCTGCGCACCCTGCACGGCGTGACGGTGGACCGGGTCTCGGACCGCACGTTCCTGCTGCACCTGGGCGGCAAGCTCCAGATCGAGTCCAAGGTCCCCATCCGCAACCGTGACGACCTGTCGATGATCTACACGCCGGGCGTCGCGCGGGTCTGCGAGGCCATCGCCGCGCACCCCGAGGACGCACGGCGCCTGACGATCAAGCGCAACACGATCGCGGTCGTCACGGACGGGTCGGCGGTCCTGGGGCTGGGCGACATCGGCCCGCTCGCGTCGCTGCCCGTCATGGAGGGCAAGGCCGCCCTCTTCAAGCGGTTCGCGGACATCGACGCGTTCCCCATCGCCCTGGACACGCAGGACGTCGACGAGATCGTGCGCACGGTCAAGGCCATCGCGCCGGTGTTCGCGGGCATCAACCTCGAGGACATCTCGGCGCCGCGCTGCTTCGAGATCGAGCGCCGCCTGCGCGCCGAGCTGAGCATCCCGGTGTTCCACGACGACCAGCACGGCACCGCGATCGTCGCGCTCGCGGCCCTGACGAACGCGCTCAAGGTCGTGGGCAAGGACCTGGCCGAGGTGCGGATCGTGCTGTCGGGGGCGGGGGCCGCGGGGACGGCGGTCCTCAAGCTGCTCCTGGCCGCGGGCGCGCACGACGTCGTGGTCGCCGACGTCGACGGCGTGATCCACCCCGACCGGCCCGGACTGTCGCCCGCGCTCGCCTGGACGGCGATCAGCACCAACCCGCGGCGCGTGAGCGGGACGCTCGTCGAGGCCCTCGCGGGGGCCGACGTCTTCATCGGCGTCTCCGCGCCGGGCATCCTCACGGGCGACGACATCGCGACCATGGCACCCGACTCGATCGTGTTCGCCATGGCCAACCCCGAGCCCGAGGTGGACCCGGTCGACGCCGCGCAGCACGCCGCGATCGTCGGCACGGGCCGCAGCGACTTCGCGAACCAGATCAACAACGTGCTCGCGTTCCCGGGGGTGTTCCGCGGTCTGCTCGACGCGCAGTCGCACAAGATCACCGACACCATGCTGCTCGCGGCGGCCCGGGCGCTCGCCTCGACGATCCACGAGGACCAGCTCAACCCGACCTACATCGTGCCGAGCGTGTTCAACCCCGAGGTCACGACGGTCGTCGCGGCGGCGGTCGAGGCCGCGGCACACGCGGAGGAGGCCGCCGCGTCGCTCGTCTGACCGACGCCTGGCCCGGCTGGACCTCTCGTCGGGGCGACGTGCCCGACGGCGCCGCGCACCGTCGTCGGGCAGGGTGCCTCTCCCCCGGTCGCCCCGCCCGGGCGGGGACCGCTCAGTGCTGGGCCGGCGCCCGCCGCAGGTCCGCGAGCGCGCTGACCTGCGAGCAGCACGCGGCGAGCAGCTCCTCGTCGTGGCTGATGAGCAGGACCCCCACGCCCTGCGCGGCGGCCTCGGCCTCGACGAGGCGCACGAGCGTGGCGGTCGTCGCGGCGTCGAGCATCGCGGTCGCCTCGTCGCAGATCAGGTACCGCGGCTCCTGCGCGAGCGCCCGAGCCAGGCAGGCCCGCTGGAGCTGCCCGTCGGAGACCTGGTAAGGCCTGCGCGTGAGCAGGTCGGGGGTCAGGCCGACGCGCGCCGCGACCCCCTCGACGTCGACCGGGCGACGGGCGACCTCGGCGGGCTGGGCGATGATCGAGCGCAGCGTCAGGCGAGGGTCGGTCGAGGCTCGCGGCGACTGGAAGAGCATCGCGACCGATCCGCGCAGGTCCCCCTGGACCGCGAACCGCGTGCCCGTCGCGACCTGGTCGTCGATGGTCACGGCCCCGGCGCGTGGTGCGTCGAGCAGCGCCAGGACACGGGCGAGCGTGGTCTTGCCCGTGCCCGAGGGCCCGGAGAGTCCCACGATCGTGCCCGCCGGGACGCTGATCGAGACGTCGGTCAGGACCGGGGGCTTGCGGCGGTATCCCGCCACGACACCACGCGCCTCGAGGCTCATCAGGCCACCTCGCGCAACGTGCGGTAGGAACGGTCGCCGACCCGGACCAGGGCTGTCGGGCCTCCCGACTGCCGCGTCTCGGGGCGGCGCAGGAAGTACACGCAGTCGTCGGGCAGGTCGGTGAGCTGCGGCGGCGAGCCCGGCAGCGGGTGCAGCCCGCGCGAGGGCAGCGCGCCCAGGAGGTCGCGCGTGTAGTCGTGCCAGGGGTCGTCGAACACCTCGGCCGCCGGGCCGGTCTCCATGAGGCGTGAGGCGTACATGACGGCGAGCCGGTCGGCCACGCCCGTGCGGACCAGGGACGCGAGGTCGTGCGTGATGAGCAGGACCGCCGCACCGTCGTCGGCGCACTCGCGCAGCAGCCCCAGGACCCTGTCCGTCAGGGCCCGGTCGAGGCTCGCCGTGGGCTCGTCCGCGACGATCACCGAGGGGTCGCCCGCGAGCGCCCCCGCGACGGCCACCCGCTGGGCCATCCCGCCCGAGAGCTCGTGCGGGTAGCAGTCCAGTGCCGACGGGTCGAGGCCCACGCGCACGGCCAGCTCGTCGCTCGTGCGCGGGGAGCCGAGCGTCGTGATCGTCTCGTCGAGCTGGGAGCGCGCGGTGCGCACGGGCGTGAGGTGCGTGGCCGCGGACTGCGGGACGAGCGCGGCGTGCAGACCCCGGAAGGGCTCTCCGGCGAACACGTCGAGAGCGCCCTGCGGGGTCGTGACCGTGATCGAACCGCTCCGGCGCGCCCCTGCCGGGAGCTGGTCCATGACGGCCGAGGCGAGGATCGACTTGCCGCAGCCCGACTCGCCCACGAGGGCCGTGATCGTGCCCCGCGGGACGTCGAGGCTCACGTCGCTCGCGGCGTGCACGACCGACCCGTTCGGCAGGGGCAGGCGCACGGTCAGGTGCTCGACGCGCAGGCTCACAGTCTCAGCTCCGAGGGTTGGGGTGGGGTGATGACCTTGCGCAGGGCCTGTCCCGCGAACGCCACGGCGAGCGTGACGATCACGAGCACGGCCGCGGGGAAGACGAGCGTCCACCAGCCGCCCAGGAGCAGCGAGCTGCGCGCCTCCTCGAGGAGCGTGCCGAGGCTCGGCTCGTGCGGAGGCAGCCCGAAGCCCAGGAAGGACAGCGTCGACTCGTGCCACACCGCGTGCGGCAGGAGCAGGACCACGGCGATCATGGCCTGCGGCGCGGTCGCGGGGACCAGGTGGCGCACCGCGACCTGCCAGCGGCTCGCGCCCGCGAGGACGGCCGCGTCGATGTACGGGCGCTGGCGCAGGCTGAGGATCTCCGAGCGGATGATGCGCGCGACCTGCGTCCAGTGCGTCAGGGCGATCGACAGGACGATCGCGAGGAGGCTGCCGCGGAACATCGCGACGATCACGATCCCGAGCAGCAGGTGCGGCAGCGCGTTGACCGCGTCGGTGCTGCGCATGATGATCCGGTCCGGCCACCCGCCCCAGAACCCCGCGGCGGTACCGACCACGACCCCGATCACGGTCGCGAGCAGCGCGCACAGGAGCGCCACGACGAGCGAGGTCCGGATGCCCGACGCGATGCGCACGAACAGGTCGCGTCCCGCGGAGTCGGTGCCGAACAGGTGGTCCGCCGACGGCGCCTGGCGGGCCTGCGCGAAGTCCGTGACGCGGTCGTCGACGCCCGCGAGCCACGGGACCAGGACCGCGTAGAGCACCACGACCGCGAGGACCGAGCCTGCGATCACCAGGTTGCGCCTAGCCATCGGGGCTCACCCGGGGGTCCATCAGGGCCACGACGACGTCCGCGAGGAGCGAGCCGACCATGACCACGACCGTCGTCCCGATCGTCAGGAACGCCAGGAGCGCCATGTCGAGGTCGCGGGCCGACGTGACGATCGCTCCCGCGACGCCGGGCCAGCTGAAGACCTCTTCGACCAGGACGGCTCCCACGACCAGCTCGGGCAGGCGCACCCCGACGATGTTGACGAACGGCGCGAGAGAGGTCGGCACGATGTGGCGGCGCGTGATGGTCGGCGTCGGGATGCCGCGCGAGACCGCGCCGGCCACGAAGTCCTCGCCCTTCGACGTCACGACCGACTCGCGCACCGCGAGCAGCAGCCACGGCACCTGAGAGATCGCGAGGACCACGACCGGGAGGACCAGGTGCCGCAGCACGCCCCCGACCGTGGGGTCCGCTCCCCCGTCCGTGAGCCCGGCCGCGGGCAACCACCCCAGCGCGAGCGCGAACACCGCGATCGCCGCGAGCGACATGACGAACGGCGGCAGCCCCTGCACCACGACGCACAGCGCCGTGACTCCCCGGTCCAGGATCCCGCCGCTGCGCACGCCCGCCGCGATCCCCAGCGCGAGCGCGACCACGACCGCGAGCGCGAGCGCGGTGCCCGCGAGGAGCAGCGTCCACGGCAGCCGCTCGCCGATGACCTGGGCCACGGGCTGGTTGAACGACCGAGACAGCCCCAGGTCCCCGCCGAACAGGTCCTGCACCCATCCCCAGTACGTCGAGTACCAGGGCCGGTCGAACCCGAGCTGCTCCGAGATGATCGCCTTGTCGGCGTCGCTCGTGGTCATGTACCGGGTGCCGAGGTACCCGACCAAGGGGTCGAACGGCGAGTACTTGGCCGCCGCGAACAGTCCCGCCGAGACGGCCGCCGTGACCGGCACGATGAAGAACAGGCGGCGCCCCACCATGGCCCAGATGTCGCGGTGGCGCCCCCGGCGCAGGTCCTGCACCGAGGGCACCTCGCCCTCCGAGGGGCGGGGGGCGTCGTCGGGCACCGCGCCTGCCTGCCCCGCGTCCTGACCGGTACCGGCCGGGTGCTCCTCGCGCCCCGCCTGGACCGTGGTCATCAGTCCCGCGTCCAGGACTGCAGCGACCACCACGGTCCCCACGTCACGCCGTGCGCGTGCGGCTCGAGCACGGGGCCCGACATGGTCCAGCCCGCGTCCTTGGAGACGTACGTGTGGTCGAGGAACACGAGGTACACGTAGCCCGGGTCGTCGATGTACGCGTCCTGGACCTTGCGGTAGGCCGCGTCGCGCTCGGCCTGGTCGAGGCTGCGTCGCCCGACCTCGAGCGCCGCGTCGACCGTCGCGTCCTGGTAGTCGCTCGGGTTGTCGTAGATGCTGCCGACGTCGGGCTGGACGAACACCGAGCTCAGGGCGCCGTACGCCTGCGTGTCCGGGTCGAACGGCTCGTCGCCGCCGCCCAGGAGCGTCGAGTCGGTGTTGATGCGCGGGTCGATCCGGTCCCAGGACAGCGCCTCGAGGTTCACCTCGACGCCCACCGCGAGCGCGTCGGACGCGAAGGCCTGCGCGAGGTCCCGGCGGACCGTGTCGACCGAGTTGTACATGAGCGCGATCTGCGCGCGCTGCCCGTCCTTGACCCGGATCCCGTCCGCTCCCTCGATCCAGCCCGCGTCCGTGAGGATCTGCTCGGCCCCGGCGGGGTCGTAGGTGAAGATCGCGCCGGGCTCGTAGGCGTCGCCGTAGACCTCGGGGATAGGGGTCGCCGCGACGCGTCCGTGCCCGCCCAGGACGTTGTCGATCATCGACTGCCGGTTCGCGGCCAGGTTGAGGGCCATGCGGACCGCGGGGTCGCCGGCGACGGGGTTGTCGGTGGGGAGCGAGAGGCCGCGCCAGTCGGCCGAGGTGTGCGCCGTGACGGTCACACCGTCCTTGCCCTCGAACGTGTTGGCGAGCAGCGGCGGCAGGTTGGTGCCGTCGATCTCGCCCGAGGCCATGCGCTGCGCGCGCGTGTTGTCGTCGGGCACGTACAGGAGCGTGAGCTTCTTGACCTCGGGTGCTCCGTCCCAGTAGTCCTCGTTGGCCTCGAGGACCGCGCGGTCCGGGGACAGGTCGACGAGCGTGTACGGCCCGGTCCCGATCGGTGCGGTGTTGAGCGTGGACTCGGCCGCGAGGCCCGGCGTCGCGACGGACTCCGAGGGCACGACGCCGATGAGCATCTTCGTCAGGAGCGGCGCGTAGGGGTACGCGAGGTGGAACTCGACCGTGTCGTCGCCGGTCTGGACGACCTCCTCGATCATGTCGAACGACGACCGGGCCTCGGACGCGGACGCCGGGTCGAGGATCGCCTCGTACGTCGCGACCACGTCCTCGGCGCCGAACGTGCTGCCGTCGGAGAACGTCACGTCGGGGCGGATCTTCACGGTCCAGACGGTCGCGTCCTCGTTGGCCGTGGGGAGCTCCGCGGCCAGCGCGGGCTCGAACCCGGGCATCCCCTCGCCTCCCGTGAGGCGGACCAGGCCGTCGTACATCTTGGCCTCGCCTGCGGCCCCGAAGCCTGCGACGGGGTTGTACCCGCCCAGCTCGTAGCCGTCGGCGAGCACTATGCCGTCGGTGCCGTCGGCCCCCGCGGCGCTCGCGCCGTCGACGCTCCCGCCCGGTGTGGTGCAGGCCGTGAGGACCAGGACGCCGGTCAGGGCGATCACCGGGAGAACAGGACGTACTGCTCGAGATCGCGCCACGACGTTCCTTTCGCAGCGAGCACAGGGTGCTCACCTGGTCAGTAGTTCGGGTTCCGGCCATCGTGGCACTCCTGCGACGTTGTCGCATGAGGAACCCGGGCCGGACGACGCCGCTCACCCTTTTGTCAGCACCCTCGCCCATTTCGAGAAGCAGTGACGCCGGTCACCCGATCGGGTCTAGACTCGCCCAGTCGGGGCAGGACAGGCCCCGTCGCTCGACGTGTCTCGCACCCCTCCGCGCCGCTCGCAGGCCGAGGGGATCTCACGTCATGAGCCCCCGCACCAGAGTCGATGCGCACCGGAGGTAAGAGTGCCTGAGAATGTGACCGCCACCGAGAACCAGGTCGACGGGCAGCCCGAGTCCACGGGACTGGAGAACCTCCTCCACGAGGAGCGCAGCTTCCCGCCGAGCCCCGAGTTCGCCGCCCAGGCCAACGCCCGGCCGGCGCTGTACGAGGAGGCCAAGGCCGACCGTCTCGCGTTCTGGGCACGTCAGGCCACCGAGCTCGTGTCGTGGAGGACGCCCTTCACCGAGACCCTCGACTGGTCGAACGCGCCCGTCGCGCGCTGGTTCGGCGACGGCACGCTCAACGCCGCCTACAACGCGGTGGACCGCCACGTCGAGGCCGGCAACGGCGACCGCGTCGCGATCCACTTCGAGGGCGAGCCCGGCGACACGCGCACCGTCACGTACGCGGACCTGCAGCGCGAGGTCTCGCGCGCGGCCAACGCGTTGAACGCGCTCGGCGTGACCACGGGCGACCGCGTCGTCATCTACCTGCCCATGATCGTCGAGGCCGTCGTCGCCATGCTGGCCTGCGCCCGCATCGGGGCCCCGCACTCCGTGGTGTTCGGCGGGTTCTCGGCCGACGCGCTGCGCAGCCGCATCGCCGACGCCGAGGCCAAGGTCGTCATCACCGCGGACGGCGGCTACCGCCGCGGGTCCGCGTCGGCCCTCAAGCCCGCGGTCGACGAGGCCCTCGCAGCCAAGGACGGCGCCGAGCCCACCACGGTCGAGCACGTCCTGGTGGTGCGCCGCACCGAGCAGGACGTCGAATGGACGCAGGGACGCGACGTCTGGTGGCACGACGCCCTCGAGGCGGCCGACGTCCAGCACACGCCCGTGTGGGTCGAGGCCGAGCACCCGCTGTTCATCCTCTACACGTCCGGCACCACCGGGAAGCCCAAGGGGATCCTGCACACGACCGGCGGCTACCTGACGCAGGCCGCGTACACGCACAAGAACGTGTTCGACCTCAAGGCCGAGTCCGACGTCTACTGGTGCACCGCGGACATCGGCTGGGTCACGGGCCACTCCTACGTGACCTACGGCCCGCTGCTCAACGGCGCGACCCAGGTCATCTACGAGGGCACGCCCGACTCCCCGCACCAGGGCCGCTGGTGGGAGATCATCGAGAAGTACAAGGTCTCGATCTTCTACACCGCACCCACCGCGATCCGCGCCTGCATGAAGTGGGGCGAGGAGATCCCGAACAAGTTCGACCTCACGAGCCTGCGCGTCCTGGGCTCGGTCGGCGAGTCCATCAACCCCGAGGCGTGGATGTGGTACCGCCGCGTCATCGGTGGCGACCAGGCGCCGATCGTCGACACCTGGTGGCAGACGGAGACGGGCGCCATCATGATCTCGCCGCTGCCGGGCGTCACCGCGACCAAGCCGGGCTCGGCCCAGGTCCCGCTGCCGGGCATCGTCGCCGACGTGGTGGACGACAACGCTCAGCCGGTCCCGAACGGGGGCGGCGGCTACCTGGTCCTGTCCGAGCCGTGGCCGTCCATGCTGCGGGGTATCTGGGGAGACCTCGAGCGCTTCAAGGACACCTACTGGTCCCGCTTCCCGGGCATCTACTTCGCGGGCGACGGCGCCAAGAAAGACGAGGACGGCGACATCTGGCTGCTCGGCCGCGTCGACGACGTCATGAACGTCTCGGGCCACCGTTTGTCGACCACGGAGATCGAGTCCGCGCTCGTCTCGAACCCGCTCGTCGCCGAGGCCGCGGTCGTGGGCGCCACGGACGAGCTCACGGGCCAGGCGGTCGTCGCGTTCGTCATCCTGCGCGGCGAGCACGCCGCCCGTGCGGCGGACCCGGAGGGCGCCGCGGCCGTCGAGCTCGAGCTGCGCAACCACGTGGCCAAGGAGATCGGGCCCATCGCCAAGCCCCGCAAGATCCTCGTGGTCCCCGAGCTGCCCAAGACGCGCTCGGGCAAGATCATGCGCCGCCTGCTGCGCGACGTCGCGGAGAACCGCACGGTCGGGGACGCGACGACGCTCGCGGACTCGTCCGTCATGACGCTCATCGCGTCGGGGCTCGCGAAGCCGGCAGGCTCGGAGGACTGAGCCCGGCCCGGCGCGCCGAGCTGGTCGGCGCGCCGGGCACACCGGGACCGGGGCCCCGCCGCACCCCGGGTGACGCCACCGCACGTGGCGCGCACCGCCGTCGGGCCGCGGCGCCCCGCCGGCCTCGACGAGAGCGACCTACGCGGGCTCTGCCGCCGCGTCCTTCGACGGCCCGACGCCGTCGCTCGCCTCCCCGGACTCGGCCGCCTCGTTCGCGGGGCTCGTCGCGAGGACCACGCAGCCCGCGAGCGCGACGAGCGCCGCGACGGCGACCGCGGGGTCCCAGCCCGAGCGGATCGTGTCGCCGAGCACCGCGATGCCCACGGCCCCGGGGACGACGACCTCGATCACCGAGAGGATCGCGGCGTTCGTCCCGACCTTGCCGCGCTCGAGCGAGCGCAGGTACGCGAGCGCCCCGACGACCCCGAACAGCACGATCGCGATCGCGAGCGGCTGGAAGATCGTGTCCCAGATGTCCCCCGAGGCGTGCGCGCCTCGAGCCGCGACGGCCGCCCCGGAGTACCCGAGGGCCCCGATCACGGCGAGCAGCACGGGTGTCCCGGCCTTGTAGAAGATCAGCGCGATCACCGCGAGCCCCGCGGCCACCCCGATGAGCACGGGCGTGAACCAGTCGGGCGGCACGGGCGCGGGCTGCTCCCCGCCCGCGATCCCGAGCACCACGAGCGCGGCCACGATGGCCGCCATCGCGGCGACGTCGATCCGCCGCATGGGCACCGAGAGGAACACCTTGGCGAGCAGGACCGTCACGACGAGCGAGCTCGCGAGCACGGCCTGGACCACGAAGAGCGGCAGGTGGTCGAGCGCGACGAGCGAGAAGAGCCACGCGACGAGGTCGACCGTGAACGCGAGGATCACGAGGGGTTGCCGCACCACCGCGAGCCCCTGGGCGCGGCGGGCCGCGACGGCCTGCATGACGGTGCTGACGCCGTAACCGATCGCGGCGGTGATGGCGGCGAGCAGGCTGAGGAACACGGGACCTCCTGAAGGTTGAGCCCCAGTCTTCCCGCGCGGTGCGCGCCGCGCGCGGCGACGAGCCGTCAGGTCCGGAGTGACCTCGGACTCACGGTCGTCCGGACACAGGGACAGTCCCTGCCGTTCACGGGGCCGAAACGCTCCGTGGCTACCGTGACGGCCATGCGGATCGAACCTCTCACCTTCCCCGCGCCCGGTGGTGGCGCACTCGTCTCCTCGAACGCCCGCGGCGGGACCGCCGTCCGGTCGGGCCGCCCGGGCGCGTCCGGCAGGCCGGGCCCCGCGGCAGCCCCCGCGGCCGGCCTCTCGCTCCTCGACAGCCTCGCCGCCCGGACGGCCGACCTGTCGTGCCTCGCCGACGTGCTGATCGACTGCGTCCAGGGCGGCGCGAGCGTCGGCTGGGTCAAGGCGCCGACCAAGGAGCAGGCGACCGCGTGGTGGTCGGCGTTCCTCGCAGACCCGGACCACCGCACGTGGGTCGGGCGCGACGACTCGGGTCGGATCGTCGCGACCGCGTCGCTCGCCCTGACGTCCAAGGCCAACGGCACGCACCGCGCCGAGGTCGTCAAGCTCCTGGTCCACCGTCAGGCGCGCGGCAACAAGTTCGCCCCGGGACTCATGGCCACGATCGAGCGCTTCGCGAAGGCCGAGCGGCTCTCGCTCCTGACGCTCGACACCGAGACGGGCAGCCTCGCCGAGTCGCTGTACCGCCGGTGGGGCTGGTCCGAGGTCGGCGCCGTCCCGGGGTTCGCCAAGGTCGCGGGCGGCGCACTGGTGTCGACGACGATCTTCTACAAGCAGCTCGGCGCGCGCTGACGGCTCCTGCCAGGGGCAAGGGCGCCCCGAGCACCTCCCTGCCACGCCCAGACGCCTGCCGAGCCCCCACGGGCACGGACGCGCCGGGCGCGGAAGCTGCGCAGCGCCTCAGACCGCGATGCGCGGCGCGCGCAGCAGCCGTCCCGCGACCAGCACGAGGTACGCGACGAGCAGCGCCGCGGCACCCCACGCGAGCGCGCCGTACGACGAGACCGCGATGACGATCCCCGCGAGCACCCCGCCGAGCGCGCCGCCGAGGTTCATCGCGAAGTCCGAGAGCCCCTGCACCTGGGTGCGGTCCCCGGCCGGCGTCGCGTCGATGAGCAGCGCCGAGCCCGCGACGAGCCCGCACGACCAGCCCACGCCCAGCAGCACGAGCCCGACCGTGAGCCGTCCCGAGTCGTCGCTGGGCGCGCCCGCGACGACCACGGCCGACGCCAGCAGGACCACCCCGCCCACCGCGAGGACGCGCGCGTGCCCCACCCGGTCGGCAGCCCACCCGATCACGGGGCTGAGCACGTACATGCCCGCGATGTGCGCGCTGATGACGATCCCGATGACCTGGAGGCTCGCACCGCCGTGCCCCATGTGCACCGGGGTCATGGACATGAGCCCGACCATCACGAGGTGGCTCACGACGATCGCCGCGAGCGCGAGCTGCGCGGTCGCCGACGCGCGGATCACGGCCCACCCGGCCGCGAGGCCCGCGCGGAAGCCGGGGCGCGCGGGGGTCGGAGCGGCGACCACGTCCGCCTCGGGAGGTGCGTCCTCGCCGCCCGACGGCGCAGCCTCCTCGGCAGCGCCCGCACCGGTCCCGCTCGTCCCGGGCCGCGACTCGGCGGTCTCGGCGGATCCGGCCGCTGCTCGCGCGGCCGCCACGTGCAGCGGGTCGGGACGGAGCAGGACCCAGACGGACGCGGCGGCCGCGGCGAACGCCAGGGCTGCGACGAGGAGGGGTGCGGCCGACGTGCCGTGCGCGCCGTGCTCCCCGGCCGGGCCGGGCAGGAGACCGAGCTTCTCGGTCGCCCCGGCGAGGTTGGGGCCGAGCACCGAACCGATCGTCGTCGCCCAGATCACCACGGACAGGTCGGTGGCCCGCCGCTCGGGCCGGGCCAGGTCGGTCGCGGTGAAGCGCGAGGCGAGACCCGTCGCCGAGCCCGCCCCGAACAGCAGCATCCCGGCGAGCAGCAGCGGCCAGGTCTGGAGCAGGGTCGCGGTCGCCGCGAGGGCGGCCCCCAGGAGGGCGACGACGTAGCCCGTCGTGAGCGACCGGCGTCGGCCGTGGCGCTCGGCCAGGCGCGAGAGCGGCAGGGCGACGAGCGCGGCGCCGACCACGGCCGTCGTCTGCGCCAGCCCGGCGATCGCGTCGGAGCCGGACAGCTCGGACGCGATCAGAGAGCTCACCGAGATCCCGGTCGCGACCCCGATCCCGCCGAAGACCTGGCTCGCGGCCAGGACCGAGACGGTCCGCCGCTGGATGCGGTCGACGGGGAGGCCGTCAGGTCCGGGAAGAGGATCAGGAGTCACCCGGGCAGCGTATCGGCGCAGGGCTCAGGCCCGTCCCGGCACCACCGGCCGGGCACGGTCGTGCGGCACCGCCCCGTCGCGAGGCGAGGCACCCTCGAGCACCCGTAGGACGGCCCGCACCGCCTCGCGGCCGGCGCGGTTCGCCCCGATCGTCGACGCGCTCGGCCCGTACCCGACGAGCTGGACGCGCGGGTCGGCGACCACGGTCGGCCCGTCCATGACGATCCCGCCGCCCGGCCCGCGCAACCCCAGCGGCCCGAGGTGGTCGAGCGCGGCCCGGAAGCCCGTGGCCCACAGGATCACGTCGGCGCCCTGGTGCGTCACGCCGTCGGGACGGACCCCCTCGTCCCACGCGACGCCGTCGGGCACGACGCGCGAGAACATGGGCAGGCGACGCAGGACGCCCGAGGCGATCCCCGCCTCGTAGACCGGCGTGAGCGGCAGGCCCGTGACGGACACGACGCTCTCCGGGGCGAGGCCCGCGCGCGTGCGCTCGTCGACGAGCGCGACAGCGTCGCGCCCCCGGTTCTCGTCGAACGGTCCGCCGACCCACACGGGCTCGCGCCGTGTGACCCACGTGGTCGAGGCCGCGTGCGGCGCGATCTGGAGCAGGAACTGCGTCGCGGACGCGCCCCCGCCCACGACGACCACGCGCCGGCCCGCGAAGTCCTCGGCCCGCCCGAAGTCGTGCGTGTGGAGCTGGGTGCCCGCGAACGTCTCCCGGCCCGGATACCAGGGCCAGAAGGGCTCGGTCCAGGTCCCGGTCGCGTTCACGAGCGTCCGGGCACGCCAGGTCACGGGACCCTCGGGCGTGGTCGCCTCGACGAGCAGCGCACCCGTCGCGGGGTCGTCGCGCACCTCGCGCACCGTGACCGGTCGCAGCACGCGCAGGTCGTTGACCTGCTCGTACGCCCCGAAGTACCGCCCGACGGCGGTGCTCGCGCTCTCGCGCGGGTCGCCCGGGTCCAGGGCCAGCCCGGGCAGGTCGTGCACCGCGTGCGTCTGGGCCATGGTGAGCGACGGCCAGCGGAACTGCCACGCGCCACCTGGTGCGGGCGCCCCGTCGAGCACCACGAAGGTGCGCTGGTCGCCCCGGGAGGCACCGTCGTCAGGTCCGGCGGACACGATCCCGTCGAGACCGAGCGGCACGATGCCGCGCCGTCTCAGGTGGTACGCGGCCGAGAGCCCGGCCTGCCCCGCGCCCACCACGAGGACGTCGACGTCGACGGGCCGTGGCTGGTCGACGGGCCTGGCCTTCGAGAGGTGGTGTGCCGGTGCGGAGGTGCTCACACCCGTACCAACCGCGCGGGCCGCGGGACTCATCCACGGCACGGCCGTGACGCACCGCACAGCGCGACGGCACGCGTGGGGACACCCCGTGAACGTCCCGTGGACCTTGGCGGCCACCTGGGCGTTCGCCCGGTGGAACCTGTGCACGGCGGGCACCCTGGAGGGGTGAGTCCGTCCTACGCCCTCCCCGGCGCAGTCCCGCTGCCCGAGCCCGACACCGCCCCGACCCTGCCCCCTGCCGTGCTGCGCGAGCTCGCGGGGCGCAGCGACTGGGTGTCCTCGTGGTGGACGGTCGGGCTGCTCGCGGCCGCCGGCGTCCTGGTCGCCGGGCTCGTGGTCTGGGACCGGCGGCGACGGACCGCACGCCACGCAGACGGTCCCGGCAGGCCGCGCGGCTCGTGGCGCGCCTGGGTGGGGACGGTCGCGTCGGGGGTCCTCGTGGTCTTGTCGGTGTCGGTCGCGGTCAACGCCTACGCGGGCTACGTCCCCAACGTCGCGGCGTTCCGCACCACCATGGCCGGGTGGGGGCTCGTCGACCCACCGCCGAGCCATCGCGACAAGCCCTCGGAGCGCGCGGGGTCGTCGGCGACGGGCTCGGTGACCTCGACGCCGCTGCCGGCCACGGACCTGCGCATGGCCGACGGCATCACGTGGGTCTACACGCCGCCGGGCTTCGACCCCTCGGCGTCGACGCGGTACCCCGTCGTCTACCTCTTCCACGGCAGCCCCGGTCAGCCGAGCGACTGGTTCGCGGCGGCCGACAGCGCCAACGTCATGGACACGCTGCTCGCGGCGCAGCTCGTCCAGCCCATGATCCTCGTCGCGGTCGACGTCAACGGGACCGGCCCCTCGTCGCGCGACACCGAGTGCCTGGACTCGACGACGGGCGGCGCGCAGGTCGAGACCTACGTGACCGACGTCGTGATCCCGTGGGTCGACAGGACGCTGCCGACGGTCCCGGACCGCGAGCACCGCGCGATCGGCGGGATGTCGTCGGGCGGGTTCTGCGCGCTCAACCTGGGGCTGCGCCACCTCGACACGTTCAGCGCGATCATGGCCCTCGAGCCCTACGGCGACCCGGGCGGCGGCGGGCGCGCGATGCTCGCGACCCAGGAGGAGCTCGACGCCAACTCCCCCAGCCACTACATCCCGACCATGGACTTCACGGCACCCGTCGCGGTCTTCCTCGACGGCGGTACCGAGGCCCCGCGGTTCGACCGCGAGGCGAACCGCCGGCTGGCCGCCGCCCTCGTCGAACGCGGTCAGACCGTCGCGCTCCGCGAGGAGCCCGGCCAGGGGCACACGTGGGCCATGGTCCACGCGGGCCTGCCCTACGGCCTGGAGTTCGTCTCGGAGCACCTGGCCCAGCCCTGAGCCGGTGCGTCCGCCCGGTTGTGATGGGATGGAGCCATGCACTCCCCTCTCGAGATCGGCCCGCTCGACCCGGCCACCGCGGACGAGGTCCGCGCCCTGGCGGCCGCCGCCCGCGAGTCCGACGGCGTCGCCCCCCTCTCCGAGCAGCCGCTCCTGCGCCTCGGCGTCGACGACGAGGACCTCACGCACGTGGTCGCGCACGACGGTGCGGGCACCGTCACGGGGTACGCACAGATCGACCGCGGAGGGGACGTCGCGAGCGCCGAGCTCGTGGTGCACCCGGCCGCGCGCCGCCGTCGGACCGGCCGCATGCTGCTGCGCACCGCGCAGCGCGACGCGACCCTGCCCGCCCGCTCGGGCGAGCCCGGCCAGCACGGCCGCACGCTGCACGTGTGGGCGCACGGCGACCTCCCCGCGGCGCGCGCGTTCGCGGCCGACGCGGGGCTCGTCGTCGTGCGCGAGCTGTGGAAGATGGGCCTGGACCTGCGCTCGGGGACGTGGGAGCGTCCCGAGGTCCCCGCGGGCCTGCGGCTGCGCACGTTCCGCCCCGGGTCCGACGACGCGGCCTGGCTCCGGGTCAACGCGCGCGCCTTCGCGCACCACCCCGAGCAGGGCCGCCTGACCCAGGCCGACCTCGACGCCCGGCTCGCCGAGGACTGGTTCGACCCCGAGGGGTTCTTCCTGCTCGAGCGCGAGGACGGGTCGCTCGCCGGGTTCCTGTGGACCAAGGTGCCCACGGACCAGGCCGGGTCCTCGGACGCGCCCGTGCGCGAGGGTGAGATCTACGTCGTCGGCGTCGACCCCGACGCCCAGGGCCAGGGGCTCGGGAAGGTGCTGACCGCCGTCGGGCTCGCGCACCTCGCGGCCCAGGGTATCGACCGCGCGGTCCTCTACGTCGACGGCGACAACACCGTAGCGACCCGCACCTACCTCGGCGCGGGCTTCGGCAAGGACACCGTGGACGTGCAGTACGGCCCGCCGGCTGTGCATCCCGTCACCCAAAGTTCACCGAGTGATGCCACCATGAAGCCATGACCGACTCCACCGTCCGTCCCGGCGTCCGGACCCCCGCGCGCCCGGACCAGCAGCCGGAGGCTTCTCGCGACGCCCGTCCCCGGCCCGCCCTCGACCCTGAGCTCGCGGCGCACATCGCCGAGCACATCGCCGAGGAGGAGCCCGTCACGGGGACCGTCGACACGGAGGTGCTCGGCGCCGAGCCCCTGCCCGCCGACCGGTTCGCGGACCGCGAGCTGAGCTGGCTCGCGTTCAACCAGCGCGTGCTCGAGCTCGCCGAGGACGAGAACCAGCCCCTGCTGGAGCGGGTGCGCTACCTCGCGATCTTCGCGTCGAACCTCGACGAGTTCTTCATGGTCCGGGTCGCAGGGCTCAAGCGACGCATCGCGACCGGGCTCGCCGTGACGGCCGCCTCCGGTCTCACGCCGCGCCAGGTGCTCGACGCGATCAGCGAGCGTGCGCACGAGCTCATGGCCCGCCACGCCGCGGTGTTCGCCGACCAGGTGCAGCCCGCGCTGGCGACCGAGGGCATCTCGCTGCTGCGCTGGGAGGACCTCGACACGCGCGAGCAGGAGCGCCTGCACAAGTTCTTCCGCAAGCAGATCTTCCCCGTGCTCACGCCCCTGGCCGTGGACCCCGCGCACCCCTTCCCGTACATCTCGGGGCTCTCGCTCAACCTCGCGGTCGTCGTGGTGAACCCGACGACGGGCAAGGAGCACTTCGCGCGCGTCAAGGTGCCGCCGCTGCTGCCACGCTTCATCGCGGTCGACTCGCGCGGCCGACCCTCGGCACCCAGCACGCAGGCCGCAGACCCCGACAAGGGCCCCACGTCGTTCGTGCCGCTCGAGGACGTCATCTCCCAGCACCTCGACCACCTCTTCCCGGGCATGGAGGTGCGCGAGCACCACACGTTCCGCGTGACCCGCAACGAGGACGTCGAGGTCGAGGAGGACGACGCGGAGAACCTGCTCCAGGCCATGGAGAAGGAGCTGCTGCGTCGCCGGTTCGGCCCGCCCGTGCGCCTCGAGATCGCCGACGGGATCAGCCCGCGCATCCGCCAGCTGCTCGTGCGCGAGCTCGACGTCGCGGACGACGAGGTCTACAAGCTGCCCGCGCCGCTCGACTTCACGGGCCTCAACCTCATCGCCGACCTGGACCGCGCGGACCTGCACTACCCGCGGTTCGTGCCGACCACGCACCGTTTCCTCGCCGAGGTGGAGAGCGCCAACCCGACCGACGTGTTCGCCGCGATCCGTGAGCGCGACATCCTGCTGCACCACCCGTACGACTCGTTCTCGACCTCGGTCCAGACGTTCCTCCAGCAGGCTGCTGCGGACCCCAACGTGCTCGCGATCAAGCAGACGCTGTACCGGACGTCGGGCGACTCGCCCATCGTCGACGCCCTGATCGACGCGGCCGAGGCCGGCAAGCAGGTCCTCGCGCTCGTCGAGATCAAGGCACGTTTCGACGAGCAGGCCAACATCTCGTGGGCGCGCAAGCTCGAGCAGGCAGGCGTCCACGTCGTCTACGGGATCGTCGGCCTCAAGACGCACTGCAAGCTCTCGCTCGTGGTCCGCCAGGAGCCCGAGGGGCTCGTGCGCTACTGCCACGTGGGCACAGGCAACTACAACCCCAAGACCGCGCGCCTCTACACGGACCTCGGACTGCTGACCGCGGACCCCGAGGTCGGCCAGGACCTCACGCGCCTGTTCAACCAGCTGAGCGGCTACGCGCCCCAGTCGAGGTTCCACCGCCTGCTCGTCGCGCCCCGCTCGGTGCGCTCGGGCCTCGTCGAACGGATCGAGCGCGAGGCCGTCGCGGCCCGCGAAGGCCGCGAGGCGTGGGTCAAGTTCAAGGTCAACTCGGTCGTCGACGAGACCATCATCGACGCCCTCTACCGGGCATCGCAGGCCGGCGTGAAGGTGGACCTCGTGGTCCGCGGCATCTGCGCGATCCGCCCCGGGGTACCGGGGCTCAGCGAGAACATCCGGGTGCGGTCCATCCTGGGCCGGTTCCTCGAGCACTCGCGCATCTTCGCGTTCGCCAACTCGGGCGGCCCGGCCATCGCCGACGGCCCCGAGTCCGGCCCCGAGGTCTTCATCGGGTCGGCCGACCTCATGCACCGCAACCTCGACCGCCGCGTCGAGACGCTCGTGCGGCTCGTCGACCCGGACCAGATCACGAACCTGCTCGACCTCATCGACATCTCGATGGACAGCGGCACGGCGTCCTGGCACCTGCAGGCGGACGGGACGTGGGTGCGGCACTCGACCGGGCCCGACGGCCCGTTGACCGACATCCAGTCCACCCTCATCACCCGACAACGCCGTCGTCTGGGCATGGGTCAATGAGCTCTCCGTCCTCGTTCGCACCGCTCGTGGACACCCTCGGCCCCACCCACGTCCCGCACGCCCCCGTGATCGAGTCGGCGGGAGGGCTCGTGTGGCGCGTGCGCGACGGCGAGCTCCAGGTGCGCCTCGTCCACCGGCCGCGCTACGACGACTGGTCGTGGCCCAAGGGCAAGCTCGACCCGGGCGAGACCTTCCAGACCGCCGCCGTGCGCGAGGTCGCCGAGGAGACCGGCAAGCCCGTGATCCTCGGCGTCCCGCTGCCCGGGCTGCAGTACCTGACCCCGGAGGGGCGCGTGAAGCGCGTGCACTACTGGGCCGCGCAGCAGGCCAAGCGCGTGCGCGACGCGGGCCCGCTCGCCGCGCGCGCCCCCGTGCCCCCGGTGTCGCCCGACGAGATCGACGCGACCGAGTGGCTCGGCGTCGAGGAGGCCGCACGCCGGGTGACCCGCAAGGCAGACCGCGGTCCGCTCGCCGCGCTCGTCGAGGAGTACACGCACGGACGGCTCTCGACCCGCGTCGTCGTGATCGCCCGGCACGGCAAGGCCGTGACCCGGGCCGCGTGGCACGGGGCCGAGCAGGACCGGCCGCTCACGCCCGCCGGGCACGCGCAGTCCGTCGCGCTGGTTCCCGTGCTCGCGGCCTACGGGGTCAACACCGTGGTGACGAGCCAGTGGGACCGCTGTGCCCAGACCATCGCGCCCTACGCGCAGGCCGCCCGGCTCGAGACCCTCTCGATCGACCACCTGACCGAGGCGCAGCACGAGCGGTCCCCCTCGCGCGTGGCGCGTACCGTGCGCGAGCTGCTCGAGTCGCAGCGCTCGACCGTGCTCTGCACGCACCGGCCCGTCCTGCCCACGGTCCTCGACGTCCTGGGTCAGCACTCACGCCGCCCCGTGGCCAACGCCCTGCCGACACGGGACCCGTTCCTGGAGCCGGGAGAGATGCTCGTGGCGCACGTCGCGGACACCCCCAAGGGGCCGCGCGTGCTCGCGGCAGAGAAGGTCGCACCGCCGCTGCACTGAGGTGGGCCGGTGGTGTGTGCTCGGTCCCTGTGTCGAAGCCAGGGAGTGGGCTCGCTCGTACGCCTCGGGAGCCCAGAGGCTCGGAGGCTCGGAGGCTCGGAAGCTCGGAAGCTCGGAAGCTCGGAGGCTCGGAGCGAATCAAGCACCTGGGACGGCCCCGCTTTGTTGTCAGAACTGAGCCGGGCCATACCCCGGGCGAGCTCTGACAACTCATGCCCAGGCGGAGCACCCCAGTGATCCCCAGCTCACCCGCTCCAGTTGTCAGAACTGAGCCGGGCCAAACCCCGGGCGAGCTCTGACAACCGGCGGCGGTGGAATCGCACCGTTCGACGGCGTGCACCGCGCACTCCCTGCGTCCTTCGTCCACAGACGACCGCGTCCCCCCTGACACCCGACGTCGCGGCCGCCAAGAATCCCCGGCATGAGCGGAACGTCGGACGCGTTGGAGTCAGTCCCGGGCATGCACCGGATCAACCACCACCAGGAAGGAGTGGTGACCCGGAAGCAGCTGCAGGGGCTGGGCGTCTCCTGGGACCACGTGAGCGCACAGCTGGCTGCGCGACGGTGGACGCTCGCAACCCGCGACGTCGTCCTGCTTCACAACGGCCCTGTCACCGAGCCGGCCCGGCGATGGATCGCGGTGCTGAGCGCACAGGGGACGGTCGCCATCGGCTCGTGGTCCGCACTGTCGATGCGCGGGCTGACGGGCTGGACCCGGCCGGGGATCCACATCGTCGTCGCTCGTGGGGCGCGGCCCCCACGCGTCCCCGCCGTCGTCGTCCACGAGTCTCGCCGCCCGGCGCCCGAGGACATCCGTCCGTTCCTCGGGCTCCCTGTCCACACGGCGCCGCGCGCTGCGGTCGACGCAGCTGCGTGGCAACGCCACCCCCGCACCGCCGTCGGTCTGCTCGCCGCCACGGTGCAGCAAGGGCTGGCCACGACCGACGAGCTCTTCGAACAGCTCGATCGGGTAGGCGCCGTCCGCTTCCGGAGCGTCATGCGCACCTCGCTCGTCGACATCGCCGGCGGTTCGCAGTCCTTGGCCGAGATCGACTTCATCAGGTTCTGCCGCGAGCGCGACCTGCCCGCCCCTGAACGGCAGGCGCGACGCAAGGACTCGCAGGGACGCCAGCGCTACCTCGACGTCGAGTGGCGGCTCCGCGACGGGCGTCGGTTGGTGGTCGAGGTCGACGGGATCGGCCACAGCGATCCGGACCGTTGGTACGAGGACCTGTTGCGCACGGCCGAGCTCGACGCGAGCAGGCGGGACATCGTCGTCAGGGTCCCCGCTGGTGCCGTCCGGTTGGAGCCGGACCGGGTCTACGACATCCTCCGGCACCATCTCGGGTCGGCAGCGCAGGAGACTTCCGCGTAGTTGTCAGAAGCACGCCGGGGTATCCCCCGGCTCAGTTCTGACAACCAAGCAGTGCAACGTCGATCAGGCCACATCACCAGCAAAGTTGTCAGAAGCACACCCGGGTATCCCCCGGCTCAGTTCTGACAACCAAGCAGTGCAACGTCGATCAGGCCACATCACCAGCAAAGTTGTCAGAAGCACACCCGGGCATGCCCCGGCTCAGTTCTGACAACTGATCCCCCCGGAAACAGCAGGACCAGCGTGACCTCAAGGTCACGCTGGTCCTGGCAAGGCGCGGACGAGGCGGAGCCTCAGAGCAGGATCGGCGACAGGATCCAGTACATGATCGCGGCCACCAGCGCGGCCGCCGGGATGGTGAGGACCCACGCGATGCCGATGTTCTTGGCGACGCCCCAGCGCACCGCGGAGAGGCGCTTGGTCGCGCCGACGCCCATGATCGCGGACGTGATGGTGTGCGTCGTGGAGACCGGGGCGTGCAGCGCGAACGCGTTGACGTAGAGCACGATCGCGGAGACCGACTCGGCGACGAACCCGCGCGCCGGGTCGAGCTCGATGATCTTGCGCCCCAGGGTCCGCATGATGCGCCAGCCACCCGAGTACGTCCCGGCCGAGATCGCGGCCGCGGCGGCGAGCTTGACCCACAGCGGGATGCCCTCGTCGGGGCTGGCCCAGCCGACGGTCAGGAGCGCCATGAAGATGACGCCCATGGTCTTCTGCGCGTCCTGCAGGCCGTGGCCCAGGGCCATCGCTGCGGCGGACACGGTCTGTGCGAGGCGGAAGCGGCGCGTCGTCTTGGAGGGGGCCGCGCGGCGGAACGCCCACAGCAGGCCGACCATGACGATGAACGCGAGTCCGAAGCCCACGATCGGGGAGAAGATCATCGGCAGGACGACCTTGTCGACGATCGAGGCGCCGTAGATCGCGAGGCCTCCGGCGAGGCCGGCGCCCACGAGGCCACCGATCAGCGCGTGCGTCGAGGACGACGGCAGCCCGAACCACCAGGTGATGAGGTTCCAGACGATGGCCCCGACCAGGGCGCACAGCACCACGACCAGGGCGGTGTGCGACGGCACGTCCTGGAGGTCGACGATCGAGGTCGCGATGGTCTCGGCGACCTCGGTCCCGAGCAGGGCGCCGGTGAAGTTCATGACCGCGGCCATGAGGAGAGCAGCGCGCGGGGTGAGCGCGCGCGTCGAGACGGATGTCGCGATCGCGTTGGCCGCGTCGTGGAATCCGTTCGTGTAGTCGAAGCTCAGCGCGAGCGCGACGACGAGGACGACAAGAGCGAATTCCACGGAGCTCAGGACTCCTTGAGCGCGATGGTCTCGACGGTGTTCGCGACCTTCTCGAACGCGTCGGCGGCCTGCTCGAGGATCTCGACGACCTCCTTGAGCTTGATGAGGAGGATCGGGTCGGCGACGTTGTCGAAGAGCTCGGCGAGGAGCTTGCGGTGGATCTTGTCGGCCTGGTTCTCGAGGCGGTTGACCTCGACCCAGTACTCGGCGAGGTCGTTGAGCGAGCGCAGGCGCGGCATGGCCTCTGCGGTCAGCTCGGCGGCGCGCTGGAGGACCTGGACCTGCTCGGAGACGCGCGCGGGCAGCTCGTCGATCTTGTACAGGACGATGAGGTCCGCGGCCTCCTCCATGTAGTCCATGCAGTCGTCGAGCGCGGAGGCGAGGCCGTAGATGTCGTCGCGGTCGAACGGCGTGACGAACGTCTGGTTGAGGCGTCGCATGATCGTGTGCGTCGCGTCGTCAGCCAGGTGCTCGGTCTCTGCCAGCTTCTTGGCGAGCTCCTTGCGGGTGGGCCGGTCTGCGCCGAGCAGCTCGGCGAGAAGGTTTGCCCCGGTGACCAGGTGCTGCGCGGAGTCAGCAAGAAGGTCGAAGAACGAGGTATCGCGCGGGGTGAGGCGCAAGCGCACGGGAGGCTCCGGAAGGGCTGGACGCTGGTGGGGTTTCACAGGCGAGATGACGACCGCTCAGAGCGATCGCCACCTGGATGTCACAGGTGTTCTGTTGGAAGGTGACGCTGTGGTGAGAAGCGCTCGAGGTGCGCGTTAACGCATCCCTAACGCCCGTCAAATGTAACCGAACTGTCGCCTGAACGTTCAATCGCTCGGGCACCCCGACGGCAGCACCGAGAACGCCTGCCAGGGCAGGGCGGAACGGGGCTCACGTCATGGTGGGGGGCGACGCCGGGCCGGGAGCGCCTGTCGGCGCGAAGGCCGCTCGAAGCGGCTGATGTTGGAGCCCGGGGCTACCGCGACCCGACGTCGTCGTTCATCCTACGCCCGCTCGGCCGGAGCCTCCGAACCGGCTGGTGACGGCACCGCGCGAGCACCGTCGCACCGCCCGAAGGGCGTCCGGGCGCAGCACCGTCGCACCGCCCGAAGGGCGTCCGGGCGCAGCACCGTCGCACCGCCCGAAGGGCGTGCGGGCGCAGCGCCGGAGACCTCGGGAGCACGCGCGACGAGCGCGCCCCGGCCGAACCGCCCGCACGCCCGACGGCGGAGCGTCAGTCGAGCCTGTCGGCCCGCCAGAGCGCTGCGGCGTGCTCGAGCTCCTCGGCGGTGCGCAGCAGTGACGAGGCGCCGCGCGTCATGCGCAGCGCCGAGCCCGGGTCGGCGACCTCGCGCGTGTCGGCGTCGAACGCGGCTCCCGTAGCGAGGATGCGGCAGAACGCGGCGGCCCGCTCGAGGGCCACGGCGAGGTCTCCGGCGAAGACGCCCGAGAGCACGGCGTCGGCGAGCTCGCGCACGTCCTGGGGGCCGGGCGGGCTCGCGACGCCCGCGACGACCTCGTGGACGGGGGCCGCGTCGACGCCGAGCCGGTAGCGCAGGGTCACCGTCTCGGGGTCGCGACGCACCCACTCGCGCAGGACGTACAGGCGCCAGAGCGCGCCGGGCAAGGTAGCGGGAGCCGAGTCGGCCCAGAGGCCCGAGACGACGTCCAGCCCCTCGGTCTCGACGAGGCGGATGAGCCGGTCGACGACCTCGGGGTCCTCGGACGCGCGGGCGCCGTGCACGATCGCGGCCGCGGTCGTGTGGGCGATCTGGTCGCGCAGCGCGGGGTCGATCTCCCCGGGGAGCTCCTCGGCGTCGCGCGGGTCGAGCATCGCGGGGCGGCGCGGGCGGTGGGTGGGGGTCGGTTGTTCGCTCACCTCTCGATCGTACGCACGAGGCCCGACGGCGGAGCTCGCGCACGTGCACGCGTCACGGCGCCCATCACGCCGCGAAAAGATGCCCCCTGCAACCATTGCCCTCAGCAACCATTCGGAGTATCGTTGCTTGCAGCAACTAAGGAGCCTTCTCGCGTGTCCCTCTCCACCACCCCGTCGCTCGATGCCCCCCTCGACGACGCGGCACCCCCCACCCCCTCCCCGACCCAGCCCCTCGACGTCCCCGTCATGGAGCTCACGGTCGCGCTCGAGGAGCTCAACCGCGCCCAGCGCGAGGTCTCGGCCCGCCTGTCGCGCGAGCTCGACTTCCCCCGGGCCTCGCTCGGAGCGCTCCGGCTCCTCCAGCGCTGCGGCCCCCTCCAGGTCACCGAGCTCGCGCACCACCTGCGGGTCGACCTGTCGGTCGCGAGCCGCCAGGTGACCCATCTCGCCGAGGCCGGCCTCGTCGAGCGCACCGCGTGCGACGACGACCGTCGCGCCCGCAGCGTGACCCTCACGCCCGCGGGACGCGCCAAGGTCGAGGAGACCTTCGCGCTCCTCACCAGCCGTACCGCCGAGACGTTCGTGGGCTGGACCCCCGAACAGCTCCGGGAGGCGATCCGCCACCTGGAGCGCCTCACCGAGGCGCTCTCGCGCACCTGACCACTCCCCGGGCGACCCGCCCACCCGGCCCGACCTCCGCCGTCGGGCCTTGCCACGACGTTTCGACGAAGAAGCACGACCTATGAATGTGAGACCTGTATGAGCGCTACCACCACCATGACCCGGAAGCAGGTGCTGGAGTCGTTGTCCGGCATCCTGCTCGGGATGTTCGTCTCGATCCTCGCGACCTCCGTGGTCTCGAGCTCGCTCCCCAAGATCATCAGCGACCTCGAGGGGTCGCAGTCGTCGTTCACCTGGGTCGTCACCGCGACCCTGCTGACGACCACCATCTCCACGCCCATCTGGGGCAAGCTCGCCGACCTGACGAACCGCAAGGTCCTCATCCAGGTCGCGCTCGTCATCTCCGTGGTCGCGGCCGCCCTCGCGGGCCTCTCGCAGAACATCGGCACGCTCATCGCGTTCCGCGCCCTCCAGGGCATCGGCGCCGGTGGCCTCATGGCCCTGGCCATGGTCCTGATCTCGGACATCATCTCCCCGCGCGAGCGCGGCAAGTACATGGGCCTCATGGGCGCGATCATGGCCGTGAGCCAGATCGGCGGCCCTCTCCTCGGCGGTGTCCTCACGGACACCGTGAGCTGGCGCCTCAACTTCTTCGTGGGCCTGCCGTTCGCGATCGCCGCGATCGTCGTGCTCCAGCGCACGCTGCACCTGCCGCCCATCCCGCGCCGCATCGTGAAGATCGACTACTGGGGCGCGCTGCTCATCAGCGCGGGCGTCTCGACCCTGCTGCTGTGGGTCACGTTCGCGGGCAATAACTTCGAGTGGGTCTCGTGGCAGAGCGCCGTCATGGTCGTCGGCTCGGTCCTCGCGCTGGTCGCGGCGGTCCTGGTCGAGAAGAGCGCGGTCGAGCCCATCATCCCGCTGCACCTGTTCAAGAACCGCACGTTCGTCCTCGCGGTCCTCGCGAGCGTCGCGGTCGGTGTCGCGATGTTCGGCACGGCCGTCTTCCTGAGCCAGTACATGCAGGTGGCCCGCGGCAAGACCGCGACCGAGTCGGGCCTGCTGACGATCCCCATGATCATCGGGACGTTCGTCGCCTCGACGCTCATCGGCCAGCTCATCACGCGCACCGGGCGCTACAAGGCGTTCATGGTCGCCGGTGGCGTGTTCCTCGTCGCGTCGCTCTTCGCGCTGTCGACGATCGACTACCAGACGAGCTTCGTGCTCATCAGCGTCTACCTGTTCTTCCTGGGCGCCAGCATGGGCATGCTCATGCAGAACCTCGTGCTCGCGGTCCAGAACACCCTGGACGTCTCCGAGATGGGTGCCGGCACCTCGACGGTCGCGTTCTTCCGCACCCTGGGCGGCGCGATCGGCGTCTCGGTCCTGGGGGCGATCCTCGCGAGCAAGGTCACGACCTCGATCCAGGACGGCCTGGCCAAGATGGGCGTGCCGACCGACGCGACGGGTGGCACCGTGCCCGACGTCAGCACCCTGCCCGCCCCTATGCGTGACCTGGTCGAGCGCTCCTACGGCGACGGCATCGCCGACATCTTCCTCGTGGCCGTGCCGCTCGCGGTCATCGGTCTGATCTGCGTCCTGTTCCTCAAGGAGGTGCCGCTCGGCACCAAGTCGGGCCTCGACGAGCGTCTCGAGCGCGAGCTCGCGGCCGGCCTGACGGACCTGACCGACGAGATCGAGCAGGAGCACGAGGGCGACTTCGACGCCGAGCAGGCCGTCCTCGCGGGGGCCGGCGACGGCGCCCCGTCCGGGCGCAGCGCGTCGCGCTGACCGCCCACCTGCCGGACCTCACCCGGGGCCGTCGTGGATGCTTGTTCCACGGCGGCCCCGCTGCACGCCATGATGGGGCCGTGACCTCGCCCTCGCCGACCGACCAGCCGGAGCCGACTGTGTCCTCAACACCCACCACCTCGCCCAGCGACGAGTCGCCCCTGTTCGCGCTCGAGCGCGAGCTGCGCGTCCTGACCCGCCGCGCGGGATCGTCCGCGAACGCGATGGCCAAGCGCATCCACCCCGACCTCGACGCGAGCGCCTACCCGCTGCTCGCGCACATCGCCGTGAACCCCGGCGTGCGGGGGTCGGACCTCGCGCAGCAGTTCGGCGTGGGGCGCGCGACCATCTCGCGCCAGCTCGCACGGCTCGAGTCCGTGGGGATGGTGTGCCGCGAGGTGGACCCCGACGACTCCCGCGGCCAGATCATCACCCTCACCGAGGAGGGCGCGACGCTGCTGCGGACCACGCACGAGCGGCGCGTCGACTCGATCTCGCAGGCCCTGAGCGACTGGTCCTCCGACGACGTCGCAGCCCTCGCGGGCCTGCTGCACCGCTATTCGGAGGACGTCGTGCGCTGGCAGGCGACGCGCTGAGATGACGGGTCGGCCGGACGCGGTGCCCACGGGGCGGCGGGGGTCCGCGCCGCGGTGGCACGGTGCCCGACGGCGCAGCCGCCCGCGCGTCCTGGCCGTCCTCGCGGCCGTGGTCGCCCTGGGCCTCGTGGTGACGACGCAGGTCCCCGACCCCGTCGGTGACGTGGTCGGGGACCTGCTGTACGCGGTCGCGGTCTACGTGGCGCTCGTACTCGTGGCCCCACGGCTGCGGCCGTGGGTCGCGGGGGCCGTGGCCCTCGCGTGGTGCTGGCTCGTCGAGGCCCTCCAGGCGACGCCCGCGGTCGGCGCGGTGCTCGACGTCGTGCCCGCGGCGGCGTGGGTGCTCGGGAGCACGTTCAACGCGCGTGACCTGCTGCTCTACCTGCTCGGCGTGCTGCTCGCGGTCGGCCTCGACCTGGTCGTGGACGCCAGAGCGGGCGTGACCTCGAGGTCACGCCCGCTCTGACACGCGGCTGCCGGGACGGCTCAGGCCTCGACGTCCTCGAACGTCAGGCTGAGGCTGTTCATGCAGAACCGGTCGCCCGTCGGGGTCTGGGGCGCGTCGTCGAACACGTGCCCCAGGTGCGAACCGCAGTTCGCGCACCTCACCTCGGTGCGGACCATGCCGTGGCTCCGGTCCTGGATGAGCTCGACCGCGTCCGACTCCTTGGGCGCGTAGAAGCTCGGCCACCCGCAGTGCGAGTCGAACTTGGTGTCCGAACGGAACAGCTCGTGGCCGCACGCCCGGCACCGGTAGATGCCCTCGCGCTTCTCGTCCAGGAGCTCACCCGTCCAGGGGCGTTCGGTGCCGGCCTGTCGCAGCACCGCGTACTCGTCGGGGGCCAGCTCCTCGCGCCACTGGGCCTCGGGCTTGGCGACCGGGTACACCTTCTGCGAGAACAGGCTGCTGGTCGTGTCGTGGGTCTCGTTGGTCATGCTCCACCTCCGACAGCGACAACCGTCGCCGGACTGCAGGTGTTCCCGGTGGCGCGACGAGCCCGGTCCCCGGACGCAGAAGGCCCCGGCGGCGATCCGAAGATCACCGCCGGGGCCCTGCTGGGTCGTTCACCTGCGTCCGGCGGGAGGCTCCCGTCGGGCCGGCTGACGAAGGATCAGTACGACGACGACGAGTACACCGTCGCCGAGCCGCCACCGCGCTGCGCGCGACCGCGGCCTCCACGACGACGAGCCTGCGCACCAGCGCCGCCCTCACCGCCCTGCGCCGACTGGCCGCGCCCACCCTGGGCGCGCTGCGCCGTCGGGCCTGCGGACTTGGCCGGGGCCGCCGTGCGCGTCGCACGCGTCCCACCGTTGCGCGACGGCGTGCCACGACGGGCCTGCGTCTGCGGCGGCGTGATGTCCGCGGGGCGCACGTACTCGGCGACCTCGCCGACGAGCGACGTGATCGCCGCGTCACCCGGGGCGACCGACTGCGGCTGCGCCGTGATCTTCGCCTTGCGGGTCAGGTCCTTCACGTCGCTGCGCTGCTCGGGGAGCATGACGGTCACGACGACGCCCTCGGAACCGGCGCGGGCCGTACGGCCCGAGCGGTGGAGGTACGCCTTGTGCTCGGCCGGCGGGTCGACGTGGACGACCAGCTCGATCTCGTCGACGTGGATGCCGCGCGCCGCGATGTCCGTCGCGACGAGCACGCGGACCGAACCGTTCGAGAACGCCTCGAGGTTGCGCTCGCGCGCCCCCTGACCGAGGTTGCCGTGCAGGTCGACCGACGGGATGCCCTGCGCCGTGAGCTGCTTCGCGAGCTTCTTGGCCTGGTGCTTGGTGCGCGTGAACAGGACACGACGGCCCGTGCCCGACGCGAGCTGCTGCACGACGTCCTTCTTCGCGTCCGCGTCACGGACCGCGAAGATGTGGTGCGTCATGTTGGAGACGGGCGACTCGGCCGAGTCCACCGAGTGGCTCACCGGGTTGCTCAGGTAGCGCTTGACGAGCTGGTCCACGCCGTTGTCGAGCGTCGCCGAGAACAGCAGGCGCTGGCCGCGCGTCGGGGTCTTGTCCATGATGCGCTTGACGCCGGGCAGGAAGCCCAGGTCGGCCATGTGGTCGGCCTCGTCGAGGACCGTGATCTCGATGCCGTCGAGCGACAGGACGCGCTGGTTGAGCAGGTCCTCGAGGCGGCCCGGGCAGGCGATGACGATGTCGACGCCCGCGTTGAGGGCGCTGACCTGGCGGCTCTGCGCGACGCCACCGAAGATGGTCGTCGTGTTCAGGCCCAGGGCCTTCGCGAGCGGCTCCATCGTGGCGTTGATCTGGTTCGCGAGCTCACGCGTGGGGCACAGGACCAGTGCGCGGGGGCGACGGGCGGCGCGACGCGTGTCCGACTGGGACAGGCGCGTGACGACCGGCAGCGAGAACGCGAGGGTCTTGCCCGAGCCCGTGCGGCCACGGCCCAGGACGTCGCGGCCCTTGAGCGTGTCCGGGAGCGAGGCGACCTGGATGGGGAAGGGCGACTCGATGCCCTGGCTGCTGAGCTCGCGGACCACCGTGGTGGGGATCGCGAAGTCGGCGAACGTCAGGCCCTCGGGCACGACGGTCGGGACCGACGAGCGGACGGGGGCGGGACGCTGCTCGCGCTGCTCACGAGGAGCGCGCTGCTCACGGTTGGCGCCCGCGGGGCGGCCCTGGCCGGCGCCGCGGCCGTCGCGCGAGTCGCGCTCACGGACGGGGCGACCGTCGCGGGTCACCTTGGAGGGACGCGAGTCGCGGCCGTCACGCTCGTCGCGGGCCGGGCGGGCCCGGTCGTCGCGAGCCGGGCGGTTGGTGTCGCGGGACTGCTGTCCCTGCGACTGGTTGGTGCGGGGGGCTGCGGCGTTCGGGCGCACGGCAGCACGAATGGGGTTGTTCAAGGGTTTGCCTCTCGGGCGTAGGGTCGGGGTTCGCCGCAAGAAATCCAGGGAACTCCACGACGCTGGGCGCGCAGAGATGCGCAGCCACGGTCCCCACTCTCTCATGACTGGGGCGTGCGTGCGTCGATGGTGATCGACGTCTCCACATCCCTCACCGGACTCTCACCTCCCCCGTGGCCCGCCCGAACCCCTCACCCACCGCACATGTGACCGTGGTGGAATGTCGCCCGTGGACTTCATGAGCTCAGTGGGCGACGTCATCGGTCAGATCTGGTCGGCCGCCACCACGCCGGTGCCCGCGCCGGCCTCCGCGATCGTGCTGTCGATGTCGCTCGCGGCCCTGATCGTCGTGGTCTTCACGCCCGTGTGGCGCGTCGCGCGGCACGTCGTGACGATCGCGCACGAGGGCGCCCACGCCCTGGCGGCACTCCTCACGGGTCGGCGGCTGAGCGGCATCCGCCTGCACTCCGACACGTCGGGCCTCACGGTCTCGTACGGCAAGCCGCGCGGGTTCGGCATGGTCCTCACGGCCTTCATGGGGTACGTCGGCCCGGGCCTCGTGGGCCTCGGGGCGGCCGCGCTGCTCAGGGCTGGCTACGCCGTCGGACTGCTGTGGCTCCTCGTGCTGCTGCTGACCCTCATGCTGCTGCAGATCCGCAACTGGTTCGGGCTGTGGTCCGTGCTCGTGAGCGGCGTCGCGCTCGTGCTCGTGTCCTGGGCCGCGACCCCGCCCGTGCAGAGCGCGGTCGCGTACGCCGTCACGTGGTTCCTGCTGCTGGGGGCCGTCCGCCCCGTCCTCGAGCTGCAGGTCTCGCGCAGCCGCGGCAAGGCCCGCCAGTCCGACGCCGACATGCTCGCACGCCTCACCGGCATCCCGGGGATCGTGTGGGTCGGGGTCTTCCTGCTCGTGACGGTCGGCGCCGCCGCGCTGGGCGGCTACTGGATCGTGTCGCCCGTCGGGGCGTGAGCGGTCGGGCACGCGCGGCCCCGGGCCGTCATCAGCACGAGATGTACGGGACCGAACCGGGGCCGCAACGAGGTGGGTCCGCTTCCGGGGCGACGTCCCGGTAGCCCCGCTCGAGCATGGTCGCGCGGTAGGCGAGAGTGCCGTCGGCATCGATGGTCCGCACCTCGAGCAGCGTGCCGTCGCTCGGGTCGATGAGCAGCACCTCGCGCTGACCGATCTCCTGCATGAAGTCCGCTTCGATGCCCGTCACCGGACGACCGGCCGAGTCCGTCATCGCCCCGAGCAGCTCGGTGCCCGGGGCGGCGGCGAGGACCTGCCAGAGCGCTCGGCGGAGGTCAGGAGAGGCCGGGCTCTCGCGCAGGAGACCCACCACCTGCGTCCACAGGTCCCACTCGTCTCCGTGACCCGAGGGCGAGAGCCCCTCGGAGAGGCGCCGCTCGAGCGCCCGGGGCTCGGTGGGCAGCTCGGCCAGCTCGTCCCACGTGATCGACTCACCGTTCCCGAACGTGGACATCTCGCCGTCGTCGTCGAGGTCCATGACCCGCGCGAGGCTCGGGTCGAAACCGTCCTTGCCGTCGTAGAAGGCCAGGAAGGAGACGTCCGACTCGTCACGGAGCACCGTGTCGTCCCTCGACAACCAGATCTCGCGTTCGTAGGGGAACGAGTACGGGTCCTCCACCTGAGAGCGCATGTACAGGTACTGCCCGCTCGGCGGCGGCTGCTTGGCGGCGTTCTCCCCCGCCTCCAGCAGCACCTGTTCCGCAGAGGCGGGCGCCGTCGCGAACAGGGCCACCGCGACGGACGTGAGCAGGGCCGCGACGACGGTCGCCCATCGGCGCAGCATCGACGCGGGCCGACGTCGCCGGTCCTGGTGCGGGGTCGTCACGATCCGGTGCAGGGCCGCTTCCGACCGAGCCGACTCCTCCGGGGTCAGGGGGACGACGTGGACCGGGTTCGCGGCCGCGAGCTGCAGCAGGACCGGGTCGTCCATGGGGCCTTTCATGGCGTGCTCCCTTCGGTGAGCGTGGGCATCGAGCGACCGTCCTGGCGAGGCCGCAGATCGGGGTCCGACCTCGCGTCCGGGGCGGGCCGCACCTCGGTGGCGGACCGCGAGCTCGAGGCGGGCTCGTGCTCGACGGCGTCGAGCGACCGTCGCAGGCGTCGGCGTGCTCGGGTGAGGCGCATCGAGAACGCGGCGCGCGAGCAGCCCAGCACCCGAGCGGCCTCGGCCGAGGTGAGCCCGTCCCAGGAGACGAGCGCGAGGACGTCTCGGTCCGTGTCGTCGAGGAGCGCCCAGGCGCGGCGGAGGTCGATCGACATGTCCGCGAGCGCCCCGTCGTCGGCCACCGGCGCACGCTCGCCGCTCACCCGGAGCTCGAGGCGCCGTCGCCGGACCGTGGCACGGTGCCCGTTCGCCAGGATGTTGCGGGCCACCCCGAACAGCCAGGGCCGCATCTCGTCGGCCGGGACGCGACCCCAGCTGCGCCACGCCACGGCATAGACCTCCGACGCGAGGTCCTCCGCGTCGTCGTCGACCCGCCGGCGGAGGTAGGCCAGGACGTGCGGGTAGGTCTCTCGGTACATGCCGGCGAAGGCCGCTTCGACGGCGCTGTCGCGGCTCACGTCAGGACCGTACGGCATCGGCGGGCTCGATCCTTCCGGCGGCGATCGCGGGTGGTAGTCCGCCGAGGAGCCCGAAGACGAGCGCACCGGCGAGGGGGACGAGCAGGAGGCGCTCGTCGAACATCGGCTGCCACCGGGCGGCCGCGGTCACCACCATGATCGCCACGAAACCGACGGCGAGGCCGACGACCGCGCCGAGGACGGCGAGCGCGGTGCACTCGCCCACGACGAGCGTGACGAGCTCGCCCCGTCGCGCGCCGAACGCCCGTCGCACGCCGAGCTCGGCCGTGCGAGAGCTCACGCTCAGGAGATTGACGAAGACGACACCGACCAACCCTGCGAGCGCGGCCACGACGGCGAGCACCTGCAGGGAGGCCGAGACGCTGTCCTGGAGCTCTCCGCGGAACGCGTTCGGCTCGAGCACCGGGTGGATGGTCATCCGGGTGGTCTGGAACGGGTCGGCCAGGTCGTGAAGGCGGTCTGCGACGTTCCGCGCCGCGCCCGGGACCGTCTCGACGAACAGCTCGCTCGAGAGCGACGCCGCCAGGTCGCCGGTCGCCCCCGGGCCGACGAAGGCCGATCCGGTCGCCGTGCCGGACCTCGACGCGGTGACCAGCCCGACGACCCGGAGCGGGGCGCCCTGGACCGTGATCTCGGGGCTCACGTCCAGCTGTGCGACGCCGAGCCGTCGGGCGAGGTCCGCACCCAGCAGCACCTCGCCCTCGGCAAGGACGCGGTCGTCCCCGGGAGCCCATGTCACGGCGGTGTCGGTGATCGCCCCCGGGGCCTCGTCGACCTCCACGAGATCGACCGTCAGGGCCGCGAGCGCTCCGTTCGCGACGGGGACCCCCGTGCGATACCGCCAGTGCTCGACCCCGGTCACGCCCGGGAACTCGGCGACGGTGTCCACCCGGACGGGCCATCGGGCATCGGAGGTCCCGTCCGCGGCCAGCGCCGCGGTGACCTGCGTCGCCCGTTGCGCGTCGAAGAGCTCGGTCACCTGTCCTGACGCGCTCTGCGCGAGCCCCAGCGCCGTGACGGCCAGGGCGACCGCGACCGCGGACGCGAGGGTGCCGCTCGCGGTCCGCCCGGCGTTGGACGTGATGCCCTGCGCCACGAACCGCAGGGTGCGCGCGAGGCGCGCGGTGAGCCGGGTCCGCGGCCTGCGATCACGCGTCGGCAGGTCTCCCCGGTCCTGGTCCGGCCCGTGGGCCGGAGTCGTGGCGTGGGCGCTGTCGGCCACGACGAGGCCGTCACGCAGGGTGACGACACGGTCGAGCCGCGCAGCGACGTCGGGCTCGTGCGTGACCACGACGAGCGCCGCCCCACGCTCCGCGGCGCGACGCTTGAGCTCCTCGATGATCTCGAGCGACTGGGCCGAGTCGAGGTTCCCGGTCGGCTCGTCGGCCAGCCACAGGCGGGCCGGGCGGGCGAGGGTCCGTGCGATCGCGACCCGCTGCATCTCCCCGCCCGACAACGTCCGGGCCAGCGCCTGCTCCTTGTGCTCGAGCCCCACCGCGCGCAGCGAGTCGGTGACGACCTGGTCGGCGTGGTCGAGCGAGGCGTTCGAGTAGCGCAGCCCGAGCAGGACGTTCTCGCGCACGCTCAGCGCGGGGATCAGGTGTGACCGCTGGAAGACGAACCCCAGCTCCGAGGACCGCCACTCCGCCCTTACCCGGTCCTGCGCGGCCTCGACGGGGTGCCCGTCGATGAGCACCTCCCCCTCGTCGGGGGCGTCGAGCAGGCCCAGCACGTTCAGCAACGTGCTCTTCCCGCTGCCGGAGCGTCCGACGACGGCAACGCGTTCCCCGGGGCCGATGACGAGGTCGACGCCGGCCAGCGCCGTCGTCCCGTTCCCGTACCTGCGGGTGATCCCCCGCAGCTCGATCAGCGGGCGACCCACGTCCTCGGTCGGACCGGGCATCTCCTTCTCGAGCACGACGTCAACCAACCCGCACCTCCGTCCCCTCACCCAGCACGACACCGGCATCGCCGTCGCGGTCCTCGTCGGCATCGGCGTCGGCACCGCTGTCGGCGTCGGCCGCGACGATCGCCGCGACCCCGCCCACGGTCACCTCGACCTCGACCGCCACCTCGCGAAACTCGGTCCCCTCGCGCACGTACACGTACGTCCGCCCGGCGCGGGTCACGACCGCCGACACGGGCGCGAGCAGCCTCTCCCCGTCCTCCGCTGCCGGGTTGTCGATCGTCAGGACGTAGGAGGAGCCCGCACGGACGACGCCGTCGGTGAGCAGGCTGACGGTGACCTCACCCGTCTCCGTCGGCTCCAGCGCCGTCACGCGTGCCTTGGCGTCTGCGCCCGAATCGTCCGTGAACCGAGCGGCGGCGTCCACCGCGAGCGCTCCGACCGATCCCTGGGGCAGCGTCGACGTGAGCACGACCTGCCCCGTCCCGAGGGTCAGGAGGCCCGTGTCGGCGGCGATGCCGGTGCCCACCGTCGTGATCCCCTCGACGACGGCCGGCAGCCGAGGCACCGTCAGCACCTCGGACTGCAGGACCCCGGGGCCCTTCGCGGTGGCCGCAGCCCCCGGACCGGCCGCCGGGACCGTCGTCCCGTCCGACGGCGCCGCGGCGCCCGGGGCCGCCGTCTCCGGAGCACTCGCTCCGGGCGAGGGCGCAGCCGCGGCGCCGAGAGTCCCGAAGGCGACCTCGGGCGCCGCGTAGCCGGCCGACAGGTACATGGACCGCACGGCCGCCTGGGTCCGCGGGCCGTACTTCCCGTCGGGCCGGCCCAGTGCATACCCTGCGGCCAGCAACCCCTTCTGCAGGGCCAGGACGTCGTCGCCCTCGTCCCCGGGACGGATGTCGCGGTAGAGCGCGAAGGCCCCTTCGAGGACGAAGACCGGTCTCCCGTTCACGCGGAACGGGACCGACCCCGGCGACAGCGTGTCGCCGGCAGACCGGTCGACGGACGTCACCACACCTGTCAGCGCGGCCGGAGGTGTGATGACGACGCTCTGCTGGTTCTGAGCCTCGACGGTCATCGACACCGGACCGTTCAGGTACCCACGGTCCAGCGCGACGACCACGGGCTCGGGTGCCGGCGGCTCGGCGCGGGCCGCCGCCTGCTGAGGCGACTCCATCCCGACCGCGAGCAGCCACGCACCGACCCCGACGGCGACGATCGCCACGACGGCGAGCACGAGGCGCTTCATGCTTCTCTCACCGGTCTGCCCGAGGGCACCGTCCGTCCCATCGCCCGATCAGCCCAGCTCGTTGATGACGGCGTCGATGCGCTTCTGGTACTCGAGGTAGTCGTTCCGGGTCGCCTCGAACCCCTCGACGTCCCGTCCGATCGCGGCGAGCTCGCCCTCGACCCGGGCGTGGAACACCGCCTCGTCGTACCCCCCTGCCCGGCAGCGCGCATCGATCACGGCCACCTCGCGCTCACGGTCCGACAACGGGACCGCCGTGTCCGCGAGCATCCCGTCGGCGTCGCCGATCGGACCGGTCACCGACTCCGACGGCATGTCCACCGGGCGCTCCGGCAGGTCGACGACCCCTGCCGGCTCCATGCACGTCCGCCACGCCTGGATCGCTTCCTGGACCCGCGCGTTCCCGTCGACCGCCTCCCAGCCCGCTGCCTCGACCGTGCTCAGGTAGCGGGACGGGACGGCCCCCAGCCGTTCGTCGGTCCTCTGCCCGCACGCGATCATCGCGTCCTGCATCGCGGAGGTGATCTCCACGCCGTCCGGTACCCCGCTGTTGGGCGCAGACTCGGACCGCAGGTGCGGGTACCCCCACTGCTGCGCGACCTGCTCGTCGAAGCGCGCCTGGCCCGTGCGCGCGTCGACCAGCGTGGGCTCGCCCCCGGGTTCCGACGGACGGTACTCGACGACGCCCTGCAGGCACTCCTGGGCGAGGAGGTCGCGGGCGTACCCGTCCCGCGGGTCGTTGAACTGGGGGACCAGCTCGTACACGGGGGTGAGCGTCGCCGTCGACTCGTCGTAGCCGTAGTCCGAGTGTCCCCTTCCGGGCTCCGGCCCGTCGGCCGCACCGGCAGCGGAACAGCCCGCGAGGGCAGCGGTCACGAGGAGCCCGGCGATCAGTGCACGAGGTCGCACGAGACGAGCAGTGGTTCTCATACCCTGCACATGGCTCGCGGGGCGCGAGGTGCAACACCTGGGATCGGATCTTCCTGCGCGACCCGGGCCCGTGGGTCGATCAGGCTCGACGGCGGGGTCGCCGTCGGACGTCGTGACGAGAGAGCGCACACGACGACGGGCCACCCGCTGTGCGCGGACGGCCCGTCGAGGTGATCGGGTGCGTAGCCCTGCCGGGCCGGGAACCTTCCGAGGAGGAGGGGGTCGGCTCCCGGGACGGGCGGGCCGCGCAGCCGGTCGAGCGCTGGTGCGGGCGGTCATACCCCGCAGGTGGTGCCGGGCCGGTCAGGCCTGCGGCGTGAGGACGAACCCGGGTCCCTCGGTCGCACGAGGATCGGTGTCCAGGGTGAGGTTCGCGAGCGCGATCGAGGTGGTCGGCTCGACGAAGACGCGTGCGTCTCCGCTCTCGACGACCGTGTCGTCGGGCAGCGGGCTCGGGACGAGGGCCAGCTCGAAGTCGCCGGACTGCGGCGCCGACTCGGCGATCCGGAGGCCGCCACCGTCGGGCACTCCGGCCCGCGTGGTGAGGTCCTGGACTGCATCGCGGGCGTTGTCGGTCAGGGTGAGCATGAGAGCTCCTCTCGGTTGCCTGGGGACGCACGGGACGCCTTGCGACGATCCCCGACGTGCGCCTTTCGGTTGCCTCCAACCAAACAAGGATCGGCCGCGATCGCAAGGTCGCGGGCCGATCCGCGGCGTGTCTCTCACCCAGTGGGATCGGGCGCGACAGGTGCGCCGGGCTCGGGTTAGGGTCCGCGCACGCGGGGGCGTGGGGTCGCCACCGGTGAGCACGGAGGTCGGTGGGAGCATGGCTGCGTGACCGCTCTCCACTCCCCCGACCACTGGGCCGACTACAACGCCGCGCAGCCCGGCCGTGCCGCGCGCGAGCTCTGCCAGGAGGTCCTGTCCCTCGCGGGCCCGGGCGCGGGCCGGCAGGCGGTCGACCTCGGCTGCGGCGCAGGCGTCGAGACCGCCGCGCTGCTGGGCGCCGGGTGGCGCGTCCATGCGCTCGACGGCGACCCCACGACTCCCCAGCTCGTCCGCACCACCACGGGCGGCGAGGAGGAGACGAGGCTGAGCGTCGCCGTCGTACCGTTCGCAGAGCTGACCGACCTGCCGCCCACCGACCTCCTGTACTCGGGGTACGCCCTCCCGTACGCGTCGCCACAGGACTTCCCGCGCGTCTGGGCCGCGGTCCGCCGCTCCCTGCGGCCGGGTGCGTGGTTGGCCGTGAACCTGTTCGGCGCGAACGACTCGTTCGCCGGGACGATCGACGGGACCTTCCTGACACGCGAGGAGGCCGAGGCGCTGCTCGACGGCCTCGACGTCCTCGCCTTCCGCGAGGAGGACGAGGACGGCCCGTCGTTCAGCGGCCCCAAGCACTGGCACGTCTTCGACGTGATCGCCCGCGCGCCGCGCTGACCGGGGGACTCCGCGCCCGTCACGCAGCGTGCCCGACGGCGCCACCCACCACGCACGGGCACGTCACCGCGTGCGGGGGCTCGGCGCGTAGACTCTCCGCGGGCCTTGGCGCCGCCTCCTGCGAGGTGACGCACGGTGCCCGGGCCTCTAGCTCAATGGCAGAGCTGCGGACTTTTAATCCGTAGGTTGTGGGTTCGAGTCCCACGGGGCCCACCGCCTGACCTGCAAGAACGCCCCGTGTCGCAGCTGCGACACGGGGCGTAGGCGCAGAATAGGCGCAGAATCTCACCTGACGACCCGGAGCCCGGCCCGCCGGCCCTGCTTGGCATTCGCGGGCGACTCGAAAGGCTCGGGCTCAAGGTCGGGCGCGCGGCGCGCTCCGAGTGCGTGGAGGATGTCGTCGGCGGGGGTCTCATCGAGGTGTGCGTACCGCTGGGTCGTGACTGATGAGACGTGCCCGAGGAGCCGCCCAACCCTCGCGAGGGAGATGTCGCCCTGCAGAAGCCATGAGGCGTAGCTGTGGCGGAGGTCGTGGACGCGGACATGCCCGACGCCGGCCTCGGCGCACGCGGCATTCCAGGCCGTGCGGAACTGGGTCGCATCGAGCACCGCGCCTCGAGGTGTGGTGATCACAAGCCGCGACGGGCAGCGGCCCTCAGTGTGCTCATATCCGCAAGCCCCTTCTTCGCCTGCGGCGCCGAGGTCGATCCATTCCGGCAGGGGCACATGCCGCCGCCGCTTGCCCTTCGGGTAGGGCTTCATGCGCCGACCCTTGGCGTCCCACACCTCGGCAATCTCGACGACCCCGCGACGAGCGTCGACCCGCTCCCAGTGCAGGCCGGTTGCCTCGCCCCACCTCATCCCCGTGCCGGCGAGCAGCTGGGCCATGACACGGTGCTCGCCGTCGAGATGCTCGAGTGCCCGGTCGAACTCCTCGCGCGTGAGGTAGTGCTCATGGGAAGCGGTTCCTCCGCCGAGCTTGAGCCGGGACGCTGGGTTGCTGGTGAGGACTTCGGCATCGACGGCCGCGGCGAGCGACGCCGAGAGCAGATGCACGATTCGCTGGACGGTTGACCCGGAGCGAGTGCGTTCGACGCCATCCTTGTCGGTGTACGTGCGTAGCTCAGCGGCCCATGCCTTGACGTCATGGCGGGTGATGTCTGTGAGGGGGACGTCGCGCCACCGGGGCATGACGTGGACGTCACGGCGGTTCGCGTCGGCTCGCAGCGTGGATGCCTCGACGGTCCGGGAGGGCCACCAGTGGGTCTCGCACCAGGCACCCCACGTCATGCGACCGGCTTCTGGGTCGCGCCAGCCCGGCTTCCGGGATGCCGCTTCCGCAGTTTCGCCGGCGCGTTCGGCAGCCTTCTTGTGCGTGTAGGGGCCATCTGGGGTGGAGCGAACCTTGCCCCCGGCGTCACGGTATCGCGCCTGGTACTTCCCGGAGGGGAGCCTACGCACCCAGGCCATCAGTCGGCGCTCTGCTCGGTCATGCCCTCGATGATCCCGCATCTGTGTCAGATGGAACAGGGAGCGGGGCGCGACATGCGTGTCACACACCCCTGTCAGACCCCGCTGCCATCGTCGGCATCGTGTCCGATCTAGAGCGTCTTCCCAGGTCAGGGTACGCAGAAGGCCCCCGGACCCAGGTCCGGGGGCCTCCCTGCGAACGTTCAGACTCGACGAACTACTTCAGCTATTAGCTGCGAGAGCGACATGCCGAATGCCTCGCTGATTGCCGCTAGCTGCAGTACATCGGGTTGGCGTTCCCCTTCCTCGTAGAACCGGTAGGACGTTCGGGCGATGCCCGTTCGCCTGGACACCTCGGCCTGGGAGAGCCCGGCCACTCCGCGCTCAGCGCGCAGGGTCGCCGCAATCGCGGCTATCCACTTCTCCTCTTCTGTTCGTTCCACGCGGAGTAGTTTAGCATCCGTTTGGCGACAGAGCATCTACACACGGATGCTGAAAGGCGCTTGCACATGTTCCAAACGAAGACTAACCTGACTCGTATGACGACAAGCACTCGCATCGACGAGGGGCTGGCTGAGGCTGTGAAAGCGGCGATGAAGGGCGCGGGCCAGTCCCAGCGCAAGGTCGCGGCGCAGACGGGGATCCCCCTCGTCACCCTGCATAGGCGACTCAGCAGCCCCGATAGCACGTTCAAAGTCACCGAGGTGGTGGCGATCGCAGACCTGCTGAATGTCAGCGTCGTCGGGCTCTTCCAGGAGGCCGAGCGTCGGGCCTCTGACGGTCATACGGCCCCTGCCGCCTGAACGCAGATAGCAGAACGGCGCCCCGCCTCTCTTAGCCGACCGGCGGGGCGCCTCTACACGCAAAGGAGACAATACCGTGCCCCACCCCGCTAGCCCGGCCGCAACGATCGCGGCCCGCGTCACCCCCGTCGAGGCCGCACTCCTCACCGACCGCCACCCCGACACGGTCTACGCCGCACTCGCCACAGGCGAACTGCACGGTGCCCAGCGCACGAAGGGCGGACGCTGGAAGATTCGCGTCGCCTGCCTCGAAGCGTGGGCAGACGGCGCCAAGTGCGAGCACCAGGCCTCAGCATCGAACGTCGTCGAGCTCGACACGCGCCGGCCGGTGTCCGCATGAGCCCCGCGACGGCGCTCGCCGAGCAGCCGGACGATCTCCGGCTCGGTACCCACGTGCGGTTGAGGCATGTGAGCTGGCACTGGGGCGGCGGTCAGATCGGCACTGTCGTCGCCGTGGACAGGAGAGCCACCACCGGTGAGTTGCGGTCCGCAACAGTCGTGGACCGTAGCGGTCACAGCCGGCAGCTGCTACCGGACGAGTTCGAAGTCGTGCCCGACGACGAGTCCGGGCAGCTACCAGCGACGGCGACGGCTCTCGAGGTGCTCGACGCGGGCAAGCAGGTCGTCGACGACGGCGACGGTGTCCACGAGCGCATCGGTCAGGGCGAAGACCTGGATCTGAAGCTTGCGTACCTGGCCGGTCGGGTCGTCTCCCTCGATCTCGGGGACCTGACTTATCCCGGACGGGGACGCGTACAGGTAGCCCCGGATGGTGTCGCGGATGTCCTTCGCTCGGTCGAGCGTGACCATGATGTCTCCTCTTCGGTTGGTGCGACAGGCATTGCAGTGCCTGTCGCGGTGTCGCCGATCGTAGAGGTACCCGCTGACGCGACCCGTGTCGACTCCTCCACGGGTCGCGTCAGCTCGGACGATCGCGACGCCCCGATCGACCTCTGGCCGACTGCGGGGCCGACGCCTGATGCGACCCCCGAGGCTGCGTTCACCTCCGCGCCCCCGCTGGCCCGGTGTTCCCGGTGGGACGTCCTGCCGTGCATCGCGGTGACACTCGCGGTCATCAGCGCGTACGTCTTCGGCGGCGCAAACAGCCCGGTCGACGTGGCCACCGGCGGGGTCATCCTCCTCGCCGCAGTGGGCGCGTGCCTCGCCGCACAGTGGTCGCAGGCGCGTCGTCGTGGTGGCCGGCGGTGACCGGGGACCTCGAGGAGGTCGAGGCGTCCTACCTGCAGCACTCCTCGTTCGTCGGGCAGTGCGTCGTCGTGCCGGCCGTGGGCGACTCACCCGCGATCACCGGTCGCTTGTCCGACGTCGCTGTCTACCGGACCGGCCCCGCTGCCCGCCTGGTCGGCTGCCCGACCGGTGCCGTGCACCCCGAGCGACTGCACGTCGGTGCCCCGCACTTCGAGGTCTACCTCGGCGGCCAGGTCGTGACGCTTGCCCCGCTCGACGTCGTGCTGGTCGAGCCGCTGCCGGCCACACCCGTGCTCTGACTCCCCCGTTCGCTGTCTCACCCCGGAGGTTCTCCGTGCCCACGCCCCTTCCCAAGCGCCCGAAGTATGACCCCCTCGACGGGCTCGTGACCCGCGTGCACCCGGCCCCGGCGCCGGTCGATGTCGTCATGCGCCAGGTCGGCACGCCCCGACCCTCGCGGCCGCGCACCGCGGCCGGCTGGATCGAGCGCCTGCAGCTCGACCCGCTGCTGCGCGCCGGTGGCCGGACATGAAGACCACCCAGCCCTGCCGGTCGTGCGGGCGCCCTGTGGTCCTAGTCCAGGTCATCCCGACCCGGATCAAGCCCGGCACGAGACGCAAGCAGCTGCCGCTCGACCCGGAGTTCGACCCGGCCGGTGTTCGTGCCTCGCACGCCGTCTCGACGGGCTGGACCAGGTGCCGGCCGCTGCTCGCGGACGAGACCGCCGGCCCCGACGAACGCCCGGCGCTCACCCACTTCGCTACCTGCCCTGCCCGCCCCCGCCCGCCTGAGGAGTCCCGATGAACCACGCGAAGATCGCCCGCCCGAAGGTCACGATCAGTCCCGCTGACCTGACCAATCTGTACCGCGCGTCGTGTGAGCACTGCGCGTGGACGGCCGGCCCGACCGCGAAGTCGCACCTGCAGCAGGTCGAGGCGCCCTTGCATCGTCAGGCGCACCGTGTCGGCCGGGTCCCGGTGACGCGCTGATGCGCGTCGAGGGGATCGTCCTTGCGGCCGGCAACCCGTCGACGGGTGGGCTCGGGCTGCCGATGGGCGAGCGCGAGGATCGCCACGAGGTGCGGGCGCGCATGGAAGCCAAGCGTGCCCGCTCGAGCTCGCCGTGGGCCGGCCGCGAGGCCCCCGCCCCAGGCACTCCAGAGCAGAAGGCCGCGCGCAACTCGGCCGCGCACGACCCTGCCCGTGAGAAGGCCCTGTTCGAGTCCAAGCCGCTGGCGCCCTCGCCGGCGCCGCGTGGGTCCGAGCGGCGCACCCCCGCCGAACGCACCGCACTCCTGGAGGACATCGGGCGCCTGTACCTCGTCGAGAAGCTCTCGCAGCGCGAGGTCGGTATCCGGCTCGGGATCTCCCCGACCTACGTCAACCGGCTCATGGCCGCTCACGGCATCCCTACCCGCCCCCGCGGATCCCACGCGTGAGCACCGACCTCGAGGCGGGGACGTTCCTGTGGGCGTTCCCCGTGCTCGACGACCAGCGCACCGTCGCGGACCTGACCCCCGAGGCTCGCTCGAGGTTCTTCGAGGAAGCCCGCAGCGCCGGCGTCCTGATCGACGGCCCCGTGGCGATCACCACCACCGAGGGCGTCACCACCGAGCACGTCGGACTCTTCCTGCGCGCCTCGGCCCCAGCCCACCGCGACCCACGCGGGCGCCTGCACATCGCACCTGTCCTGACCGACCCTGCCCTTGGAGAGACCCCATGACCACCGACGCCGCCGCCAACCCCGTCCCGCCCCGGCACCAGGTGACCAGCGAGGTGAGGATCAGCGGCCACGGCGCGCCGACCGCTGCCGCCCTCCTGACGTTCTTGCAGCGGGTGCCGGCAGACGCCGTGATCGCGGTGTTCGACTACAGCCGCCATGGACGCTCGCACGACCTCCGGGCGACCTGGACGACCGACCTGCCCGACGCCCCCGACGCCCCCGGCGATTCCGCCGACGATGAAGCCGCACCCGACATCGAGCCCACCCCCGACCCCACACCTGCCAACACGACAACCGTGGTCATCAACACCTACGACACTGCCGCCCGCGGCGGCCGGATCCACACCGGCGGCGAGCCCTTCGTCGCCCCCGACATCAGCGGGTACCTCGAGTGAGCGGTGAGGAGTCCGCGAAGGTCTCGCTCTGGTGTCACGTGTGCCGCCGGTTCGTCGAGCATCACGCAGCGTTCGTGGCCACGGGCAAGGGCGCACGCGTCCTGCACGTGACCCCTGCCGTGCTCGCCCCGCATGCGCAGACTCACCGGTCGTGACCGGTGAGCGTCCTGTTCGAGTACGCGATCGCGCAGTACAGGGAGATTCGCCAGGAGTTCGAGGTCTACCGCGAGGCCCAGCACGCCCGCGCTGAGCACGACTGCAACGCACGCCTGCTCAGCAAGGAAGCCATGGCGCTCGGCATCGACTCCTACTCCCTGTTCATCGGCCCCCGAGCCCGCGCCGAACGCTGGGCCAGCGAAGAGCTCCGCGACTGGTGGGCCGAACACGGGCGCCTGACCTATGCCGACTTCGAACGCCAACACGTCGAACACCTCGAGTACGCCTAACCCCTGAAGGAGCAATGCCCCATGTCCAAGATCCTCACCACCCCGGCAGAGGCCGTGGTCGGCCAGAAGGTGCGCGTCGACGACGCGCGCAAGACCTGGACGGTCCAGGCCGTCAGCGAGAACTTCACGGCCCTCGTCCACGACGCGAGCATCATCCTCGAGACCCGCTGCGGCGACTTCCGACTGCGCGTCTCGCGCCTTCGGGGGGCAGCAGCATGACCGCCACCTTGACCCGCAGGCCGGTGCGCGTCGCACCGACCGTAGCGGCGTCCATCCTGGACGAGCGCTGCACCACCCTCGCCACCGAGCCCACCCCGGACCTCGACACACTGCGGTACACGCTCGCCGCCGCCCTCCGCGTGGGCCGCGTCGCCGCGATCGCGACCAACCTCACCCGGCTCCGCGACGAACTCGACCGCGACGTCCAAGACCTCTACGACCACATGGAGGCCCTCGACGCCGAGCTCACGGCCTACATGTGGGCGCACCTGACCCTCGGCCTGACCGAGGCCGACGTCCTGACCTACTGCGCCAACCTCTTCAACACCTACACCGGCATCGCCGACTACCTCGGCCCCCGCGACGTCGCCACGATCCGCACCCGCCTCGCAGGCATGGCGCTCGCGGCCTTGCAGGGCTGGTCTGCCCGTCTCGCACGGACGGCGGCGACCCGATGAGCGACCAGCACGTGAATGCGGAGCAGATCCGCGTCACCCTCAACTCGACCTCCGCGATCGCCGCGCACCTCGGCATCGTGCTCGACCAGGACGGTCACGAGGTCACCGCGCCCGAGGGCGCGACCCTCCTCGAGGCCGTCGCACACCTGCTGTACTCGCGTCATACCCGTGACCGGTTCGGCGCGTGGGACGAGCTCACCGACGAGGCCCGCGCTTGGTGGGCTGACATCGCGACCGACGCCGCCCTCGTCGATGCGCCCACCGTCCCTGTCATCGCGGAGCGCCTGTACAACCTCCTCGGCCGCCGCCCGCTCACCTCACCCTGGGCCAGCTTCTCCCGCGGCGAGCGCGCCCGCTGGATCATCACCGCCCAGCACGTCGCCCGCCTCATCGCCGACGCCGACCCGGGCTCGTTCAACCCGGGCCCCGAGACGGTGTCCGACCCCGCTGGCAACCGCGGCGTGTGCGTGTCCTGCGCGGACAGCGTTGGCTACCTGTCGTCGCGTGACCGGTGCGACGGGTGCGAGGCTCTCCCCGGGTGCTCATGCGACCTCAGTGCCGGCATTACCGCCGCGCACGCGCTCTACTGCCTGGACAGGCGCCAACCGGCCGCGCCCGCCCCGGTGTCCGACGCCTGCTCTCACGCGGCGACGCAGACGCACGCCGGTATCACGACGCCCTTGTCCCCCGCACCGTTGACGTTCACGACCCCCGCGGACTTCGAGGAGCACCTGACCGCCGCCATGGAAGACGTCGGCCTCGTGTCGGTCCTGATCCGCGACGCCTACGACCGCCCATGGATCACCACCTGGGACAGCGATGGCGACGCATTCGCCATCTCCTACCCCGAAGAGAGCGACAAGGGCACGATGCCCGAGCCCTCCACCTACCACGGGCCGACCACACTCCCCGCCTACCCCGTCCGCATCATCACCGAGGAGATCAAGCCCGAGGGCCCCCGAGCCCACCCCGCCCCGGTGTCCGACACCAGCCTCGAAGAGGCCGAAGGGCACGCCCAGTTCGACGCCGTCGAGGACCCAACTCTCATGGCCCCCGACATCCGACGCGAGGACGGGTACACGCCGACGATCGACGAGGTCCGTACCGCGCATCGAGTCGCACTCCGAGGCGTCGTAGAGCCCGATGCCGCGGACGCCGCGTTCGCCCGGTTCCTGGCCATACTCCCTGCCCCGACCGCCGCGGCGGACGAGGCGACACTGGGCGACCTGTGGGATGACGGCAACGCGGTCGGGCTCGACGGCTGGGTTGGTCCTGGCCGCGGTGAGGACGTCGACGAGCACGCCGTCGACAGGCGCGAGAAGGCCGTCTACGACGCCCTCGCCCGCCTGAGAGGAGAAGCGCGTTGATCCGGCGCCTGACGCTATGGCGTGTTCGCCGGGCCAAGCGCTTCATTGCCCGGACGCACGTCACGACCGACCCGGCGTGCGCCCACGCGAACCTCCCACGCTCGGGGAGTCGCCTCGACGCGGCCTCACGAGGGACGGGCTGCTCGCCGTGCCGGAGAGGAGCAACGCGATGACCACCCCCATCGACAAGGCAGCCGAGTCGCTGCTCCCCTGGTGGGGACTGCGCGGGCAGCAGGGGCTTCTCGAGGCCCAGGCTCGTGCCGTGTTCGCGTCCATCGACGCCGACGAGCTCGCGCGTGCCATGGACCCGGAGGCGTTCGAGGACCACCCGATCGAGGCACGCCGGCCGCTCGCCGCACTCCAGTGGGCTGCCCGCCGCAAGATCGCGCTCGACCACGCCGAAGCCGCCAAGGCACACCTGCAAGGGTCGACCTGATGGCGCTCGCGGCCCGCCCGTGCCTGTATGACGGCTGCACCGAGCCCGCTCGCCTGTACGTCTCGGGGTGGCGGTGCTCGGTGCACGGTCCTGCTGTGCAGCCTGTGCCGCCGGCCGGGACGACGGCGGTCGAGCTGATCGAGCAGGCGCACGCCCGTCATGTCGCGGACACGGCGGCCGCGAAGGTCGCCGCGATCGCCCGGGCGGACGAGGTGCGGGCGAGGCAGGCCGCTGTTGGGCTCTGACTTCCTGCTCCTGACCTGCCGGTGCGGGGCCCGGTACACCAACCGTCTGGGCGCCGCGCAGTCCCACAAGGACGTCTTCGGCCACTGGCCGATGGAAGCACCCGCCGCGCCCCGGCCGAGTCCTCAACCCCCACCCAGTACCACCGACGAAGACTGACCCAGGAGCCCCACCTCGTGCCCTACTTCATGTCCGACGACCAGCTGCCCGTCAGCCGCAAGGTGAAGAAGCTGACCGCTCCCGTGCTCGCCGGTGACCACTCGGGTCTTGCCGCGCTGGGCATGTGGAACCTGGCCGGCGCCTCCTCGCAGGCCACGGGCACGGACGGTCTCGTGTCCATCGTCGACCTCATCGGGACCATCTACGTCAAGGCCACCGCCGAACAGCTCGCCCACCTCCTGGTGGACGCAGGGCTCTGGCACGCGCCCGGACACGACTGCCCCCGATGCGACCCCGTCCCCGCCGGGCACTACCGCTTCCACGACTGGTGGGACATGCGCTACAAGCCGGCCGCCGTCATGCGCGAAGCCTGGGCCAAGGGCAAGGAGAACAAGCTGCCCCACGTCGTCAACGCCGTCTGGTGGCGCGACTGCATCGACCCCACCGACCCCAAGGGTAAGAACCGTGCCCGCTGCCGCTACTGCAAACGCGAAGTCAACCGCTACGACGCCAGCAGCAAAGACCTCGACGGCCGCCCCCAGCTCGACCACGTCGACCCCGCCTTCGCCGGCGGCGTCACCAACCTCGTCGTCTCGTGCGCCGGCTGCAACAGGCGCAAGGGCGCCCGCACCCCCGACGACGCCGGCATGACGCTCTACCCCGCACCACGCGCCCCCCAGGAGCAGGACACGGCCGCAGTCGCCTCGCCGGGAACCCCCGCCGCAGACACGACGCCCGCAACCGCCCACCACACCCACACCACGGCACCAGCGCCAGCAGAGCCCACACCGGCGCTCGCGGCTCCTGTGGCCCCCGTGGTGGCGTCAGAGCCAAGCCTCCGGGAAGCCTCGCTTGAAGCCTCCCCGGAAGGTCCTCTCGCGCACGTACACGCGCGTGGGCCTGGGCGCGCACCCGGGTCAGGGTCAGGGACAGGGTCTGGTCAGGGTGAGGGTGTGGGAGAGGGTTCCGCCCAACGCTCCACCTCGAGATCTCGTCGTCGACGTCGCGGCCGTGGCGGCAAGCCCACGACCAACCAGGCCCGCCCGCCCTCCTCGATGAACGCCGGCCCTGCGCCCGTCCTGCACGACCCACCCACTGGCGGCTCGCCATGGAAGACCTGGTCGGGTCCGGCGTCCCCGATCTCCACCGAGAACGTCTGCGCGTTCCACGGCCACCACCTGCCCTGCCGCTCCTGCGCCACACCCGGAGGAACCCCCTGATGCCCGCACCCTGCCAGACCCACGACTGGACGCAGACCACGGACGAGGTCCCCCCGGCCTACGCCTGCGCGAGGTGCACGGCGACCACGACCGGGTGCCGCGACTGCGGGCGAGCTCACGAGTCCTCGCTCGTGATCTGCCCCCGCTGCCTGACCCGCGCGCTCGGGCTCCTCGACGACATCGGCACCTACCTGCGCGCCATGTCCGACGTCGCCCGCGTCACCCTCGGCCTGCGCTCGGTCCGCTACGACCTGGTCACGACCCGCTCGGCCGGGAACGTCGAGCGCCTGGACCACGGCCTCGACGTCGCCTACCGCGAAGCACGGGCCGCCTCAGGCCCGGGGTCGATCACCACCCAGCAAGGAGCGATGGACCTGCTCGAGTGGTGGGTCGACGACTGGGTCGAGAAGTCCGGCGACCCGGCCGGCGCGTGGGACACCCTCGCCTACCTCGAGGCCCACACGGTCTGGGCCGCGCACCAGCACCCCGCCTGGCCCGAGTACCTCGCTGAGCTCCGCCGGACACGCGCCGTCGTGCGCCGCCTCGCTGGCCTCGCACCCGAGCCCGAGCCCGCACCGTGCGTGCACTGCGGCGGCCGCGTCGTGCGCGACTGGTCCGAGGCGGACGGCCTGTCCGACGTCGCCCGCTGCACCGGTTGCCACACGACCTGGGGCACGCGCGGTGCGTTCGTGGCCGCGACCCGCACGCACCTGCCCGACCTCGCGGCCACCCGCCCCGGCGCGCTCGTCACCGCCCAGCAGGCCCGCGAGATCTACCCGCACCTCAAGGCCGGCACCTGGCGCCAGTGGGTGCACCGCGGCCTGGTCACCGCGGTCGATACAGACAGGTATGGCCGTCCGCTGTTCGAGCTCGGCGCCGTGGCCGCCCGTGTCGTGGAAGGTGCGCCCCGGGCCCAGCGTGGTCTATCCTCGCTGTAACGCTTCCGGGTGCTTGGCGTACCCGAAACAAGCCGAAGGCCCGACCGTCGCCTCGCTGACGGCCGGGCCTTCGTTGCGTCCCCACCCTTCCCGCCGTCGCCCGGACCGAGTGGGCGCGGGGCACCGGCGACGGCGGGAGGTGCCACGATGCGCGGTCGCAGCGGTCATGCGTGGCGTGAGCTCGTCCGGCTCCTGTGCCCGCCCGGCTCCTACTGCCAGGTCGACGAGTGCGAGTACCCCTCCCGCGAGATCCTGTTCGACCTGCGCCCCCGTCACCCCCAAGGCCCAAGCCTCGATCACATCGTCGAGCTGTGGGAGGGCGGCGCCGAGGAAGACCCCGACAACCTGCAACCGGCGCACCTGCGATGCAACGTCCTCAAGTCGGCCCGCCGCCGGGCCGAGCACCGCGCCGCACTGACCCTGGCCACGCAGCGCGCGACGCGCGTGACAGCGATGGACGAGCAGCCCCGACCGAAGCGATCAGCACAGGCATTCGACCCAGACTGAGCCGCAAGACACGACCACTCGGGAGCGTCCGCGCAGGTCAGCGCAGTTTTTTGAGAGTTCGCCTGCGTGGAGACCCTCGCGTGTCCATTTTTCTCAACACGCACAGTTCAGGACCTGTAAGGCCCTTCACCGGGCAAAGGCTCGCGGGGAGGGGGCAGCCGTGACCGCGTCGCACGACGTCGATGTCAGCAAGACCCCAGGCACGACGGGCTACCGGCGAGGGTGCCGCTGCCCGGAGTGCATCAAGGCAAACGCGACCTACCTGCGTGACTGGCGCGAGCGCAAGCGCCAGGCCGCGCTGCCCGACGTCCAGCTCGAGCAGGCTCCGCTCGTCGTGCACGTCCCGGACGAGCCCGACGACCCGGCCCCCGAGGAGACTCCCCGCGCCTCGGCCGGTCCGATCGAACGGGCGCTCGCGGCTGACCTCGAGCGCGATGACGGCAAGCCTGACTTCCTGCGCGCGGTCGCCGTCACAGTGGCCCGCTCGCTCGACGGCGCGGTCAAGGCCCAACGGCACGACCTGGTGTCCCCCCTTGCTCAGCGCCTGGTCGACATCGGCGGCCGGCTGTTCGCGCCGAAGCCTGACGGCGCCGGAGAGCTCAGCGAGGAGGAGAAGCGCGAGCGAGTGCTCCAGCTGATCCGGGGCGGAGCCGAGGGCGAGGAGGGTGCGGCAAGTGGCACGTGATCGTCCCGAGGCGATCCCCCTGTTCCACACACCACGCCACCCGACCCGAGAGACCACGGGCCACCGCAAGGCCGGCGTCGCACGCGCGATGGGGCGCCCGTTCATCCCGTGGCAGCGCGAGCTCGCGGACGTGTGGGGCGAGATCGACCCGGCGACCGGCACCTACTGGTATGACACGCTCGTCCTGATCGGACTGCGGCAGATCGGGAAGACCGAGTTCACGATCGTCGAGGGGACCGAGACCGGCCTGTTCGAGACCGACGCCCTGATCCGCTACACGGCCCAGACCAAGGGCGGTGCGGCGTCACGGCTCGAGGATGAGTTCTGGAAGAAGATCCACCGGTCCCCGCTCGACATGTTCCTCGACCACTCCTACGGCCGGCGCACGGGTAAGCCGGGGTGGGACGGGACGACCGGGTCTGAGTGCATCCGCTTCACGACCGGCGCGAAGTGGGAGGTCGAGGCCCTCAAGGAAGAGTCGGGTCACGGCCCGTCTCTGACCAAGGGCATCATCGACGAGGCGTTCGCCCACCTCGACGCCCGAGTCGAGCAGGCCATGCGACCGGCCATGCAGACGATCGCGCATGCGCAGCTCGTCATCGCCTCGGCGGCCGGTACGTCCAAGTCGCTCTACCTGCGCGCCAAGCAGCTCCAGGAAGAGGCTCGGTTCACCTCGCTCGTCGCACAGTACGGGCCGCTCGGCCCCACACGCTCGCGGACCATGTTCGTCCAGTACGCCCTACCGAAGACCATGGACCCGAACGACCCGAAGTCGTGGTGGTACTGCCACCCGGGCCTGGGCTGGCTCACGACCGAGGCAAAGCTCGCCGCCGCGCTCGAGGCGTCCGAGGCCAACCCGTGGGAGTTCTACCGCCCATACCTGGGGTGGTGGCCCGACGAGAAGAAGGACGAGTGGGCACTGCCCGAGGCGTCGCTGCGTGCGTGCGCCGAGCTGGACCCTGAGGCACCCGACTGGACCGGGAGGCCGGTCTACGGCATAGACGTCGCCCCCGACCGCTCGGTGTCCACACTTGCGCTCGCGGCCGCGGCCGCGCACCCCGAAGCGCGCGCATGGCTCGAGACCGTGCGCCAAGACCCCGGCACGGCATGGGTCGTGGCCGCAGCGAAGAGGATGCGCGAGACGTTCGGCGGGCGCCTGGTCGTCCTCGACGGCGGAGGGCCCGCGGCCTCGCTCGAGACGGACCTGGTCAAGGCCGGGTTCGAGGTCGTGCTCCTGTCCTCGCGCGAGGTCAACGCCGCGTGCGGGGGCCTGTGGGACGACGTCACCCAGATCAACATCCGACACGGCGGCGACGTCGAGCTCTACGCCGCAGCGAAGGCCGCCGCGAAGACCTCGAGCGGCGACGCCTGGCGGTGGGGGCGCAAGCGGTCGATGGAGGACATCACCGCCCTGTACGCCACGACCCTCGCCCGGCACGGGTTCCTCACCCGTGCGCCGGCGGACTACGACCCGGCCGACTCAGTGGTCGGCCCCAAGAAGGAGGACGCGTGAACCTCACGACCCTGCTCGACCTGCTCGGGTCGCTGCTGCTCGTCCTGGCCCTCGCCGTGCTCCTGTGGCCCATCAGCCCAGCCCTGGCGCTCGCGGCCGTGGGCGCGGGCCTGCTGGCTCTGTCGTGGCTCGTCGACGGCGGGCCACGGCTGCGCCGCTGGTGGGCTGTAAGGAAGGGGAAGCGATGAGCTTGTTCCGGCGTGCGAGCGGCGCGCACGAGGTGCTCTCGATCGGCCGGCAGGCACGGGCTCGGGGCCGCGCGGTCCGCTCGACCGAAGCTCGGCAACAGTCCGTCGTGTGGGCGGCGTGTCGGCTGCGCTCGGACATCTTGTCCCTCATGCCGGTCGACGTCTTCCGCAAGGTAGGCGCGATCAACGTCCGCGTGCCAGCCCCGCCGGTGCTCGTCACACCATCGTTCTGGACCGATGGTGATAGCCAACCGATGTCCATGGGTGAGTGGCTCGGGTCGAGCCAGATGGACCTGGACACCCACGGCAACGGCTTCGGCGTGATCCGCGCCGTAGACGCTCTGGGCAAGCCCGCACAGATCGACCTCGTCCAGCCCGAGGACATCACCGCCCGGATCAAGGACGGGCGGATCCTGCACTACCGGATCGCAGGAGAACGCACCGACCCTCGCCATGTGTGGCACGAACGCCAGTTCACAGTCGGTGGCCTCCCGCTCGGCCTGTCCCCGATCGCGCACGCCGCACTCAGCATCCTCGGCGCCGCCGGCGCCCAGACGTTCGCGACCGACTGGTTCGCGAACGGCACGGTGCCCTCGGCGCACCTGAAGAACACCCAGCTCGAGATCCCCGACCCGGCCAAGGCCGAGGCGATCAAGGCGCAGTTCAAGGCGACCGTAGCCGCCGGCGATGTGTTCGTCTCCGGCAAGGACTGGACGTACTCCCCGCTCGCAGCCAAAGCCGCCGAGTCCGGGTTCATCCAGCAGATGGAGTACACCGACGTCGCGCTCGCCCGGTTCTTCGGCGTGCCCGCCGACATGGTCGACGTGCAGTCCTCGGGCGGCAGCATCACCTACGCGAACGTCATGCAGCGGAACCTGCAGCTCCTCGTCATGAACATGGGCGGCGCGATCAAGCGGCGCGAGGACGCCGTCTCGACGCGCATCCTGCCGGCGTCGCGGTTCGCGAAGCTCAACCGGAACGCGGTCCTGGCGATGGACGCCAAGACTCGCGCCGAGCTGTTCAAGCTGCAGGTCGACTCTCGCCAGCTCGCCCCCTCCGAGGCGCGCGAGCTCGAGGACCGCGAGCCCTTCACCGAGGAGCAGCTCGCCGAGTTCGACCGGCTGTTCGGTGCCCGTAGCCAGGGCCAGCCGCAAACCACCCCGACGGGAGGCAACACCTGATGGACCCCGAGCTGATCGCACGAACCGGGCACTCGCGTGCCCAAGGCATGGCGCAGCGCGCCGACCGCCCACGACAGCGCCGCTCCGCCGAGCCTCAGGGCTCTCGCGCCGCGGTGCACGTGGGCGGCGTCAAGATGTCGCTACGCGCAGCCGGCGACGACGAGTCCGGCCCACTCGCGTTCACCGGCTACGCATCGGTGTACGAGCGCGGGTACGAGATGTGGGACTGGTACGGGCCGTACACGGAGATCGTGACCGAGGCCGCTGGCGCCGAGTCCCTCGCCCGCTCCGACCTCGACGTGCCGCTCGTTCTGCAGCACGAGAGCCTGCGGCGCATCGCGCGCACGACGAACGGCACGCTGCTCCTGGCCGAGGACGAGACGGGTCTGCGTGTCGAGGCCCCTGCGCTCGACCCCCGCGACCAGGACGTCGCGTACATCGCGCCGAAGATCCGGGCCGACCTCATCGACGAGATGTCGTTCATGTTCCGGATCACGCTCGGCCAGTGGTCGCCGGACTACACCGAATACCGGATCCAGAAGTTCGACATCCACCGCGGCGACGTCGCAATCGTCGGGTACGGCGCCAACCCCCACACGGGCGGCTACCCCGACCTGCGCGACCAGGCCGCGCCCCAGAACCTCCGCATCGACCTCGGCCTCTCGGTCGAGGACGTGCGGCTGCGTGCGCTCGTCTGAGCCCCCGCACCCCTGCTGCTCGCACGCGCTGCTCGAGCTCCGCCCCGCGCTACGGCCTGGGGCGGCCGACTGGCCCCGTCGACTGGCGCCCCCGCACACCACACCGCCCCGCCGGGGCACCATCCGAAGGGAGAGGTCATGGACCTCGACAAGCTCATCGCGCAGGCGCGCGAGAAGATCAACGCGCGCATCAACCTGCGCAACCAGTACGCCCAGGAGCTCGACGCGCTCCGCGGCAAGACCGAGCCGACCGCCGACGACAAGACGAAGACGGAGGAGCTGCGCGGCAAGAAGGCGGGCATCGACACCGAGCTCGTCACCCTCGACGAGGAGCTGCGCGCGCTCGAGGACGAGAAGAAGGCGGACGACGTCCTCGCTCGCCTGGCCGAGCGCGTCACCCCGGTCGACACCGGTACCGGTGCCCGCGCCGGGGAACGCCCCGCCGAGTCCCGTGCGGGCTCCGGATTCGAGGTCCGCGAGGGACGCGCCTACTCGCGCGACAGCGACCCCAACGGACGGCAGTTCCTGCGCGACGTCGCCCTCGACTTCCTCCGCATTCGGGGCGAGCACAGCCAGCGGCTCGCCGCGCACGAGCAGGAAGAGCGAACCGTGCGCGGCGACCAGATCGAGGTGCGCGGCGTCACCACGGGTGGTGCGCCCGGTCTGGTCGTGCCGCAGTACCTCGTCGACCTCTACGCCGCCAAGGGCCGGGCCGGGCGCAAGTTCGCTGACCAGTGCCGCCGGCACAACCTGCCCGAGACGGGGATGACGGCGTACATCCCGCGCCAGACCGCCAAGACCATCGTTGGCAACCAGGCCGCCGAGCTCACGCCCGCGGGCAACAACGACTACGCGAACGAGGACATCGCCGTGCCGATCCGCACGGCGGCCGGTTCGCAGAACATCTCGCGTCAGTCGGTCGAGCGAGGCCTGGGTACCGAAGACATCGTGTTCGAGGACCTGCTCAAGGCGTTCGACGTGAACCTCGACTCGACGATCATCAACGCCTCCACCTGGGGCCTGCTGGCCGTCGCCAACACGATCACGTACACCGACGCCGACCCGACCGCCGCGGAGCTCTACCGCAAGATCCTCGGCGCCGGCGCGAACGTCGAGGATGTCCTGCTCGACCTCGACGAGGACGACCTGCTCACCCTCATGCGCGGCCGCCGCTGGTCATGGCTGCAGGGCGAGATGAGCGACAAGTGGCCGTTCATCGCCGCCCAGGGCGTCCCGGCGCTCGCGGGCGGCACGTCGAACGGCTCCGGCTACCCGGCTGGTGTCCGCGGACGCCTGCCGAACGGCGGCGACGTCGTGACGGACAACAACCTGCCGAATGGCCTCGGCACGGGGGCGAACGAGGACGTCGCCGTGGTCGTGGCCCGCCAGGAGGCGCACCTGTGGGAGGACCCGTCCGCTCCGATGTACATCCGCGCCGAGACCGGCCCGAGCATGAACAACCTCGGGATCGACCTCGTCGTCTACGGCTACTACGCGGCGTGCTTCAACCGCGTCGTCGACGAGCAGGGCGCCCCCAAGGCCGTGCACCAGAAGATCACCGGCACGGGCCTGGTCGCCCCGGTCTTCTGACCGATCGCGTGCCCGCGCCCTGAGGGGTGCGGGCACGCCCCGCACGAACCACACGAGACAAGGGAGTACAGCCATGGGAGCACCGACCCACCAGAACGCGGCCGCCGCACGCGCAGGCGCCCGCCAGGACCGCAGCGAGCTGCGCGCCGCGCTCGTCAGCGAACGCGCCGGCTACGTACAGCGAGGCCGTGACGACGGGATCGCAGCCGTCGACGCCCAGCTCGCCGCGCTCGACGAGGACGACCTGGGCGACGTCGACGACGAGGACATCGACGCGGCCGAGATCGACACTCTGCGTGCCGCGCTCGATGAGCTCGTCGTCAGGAACATCGAGCTCGGCGAGGAGGTCGACGCCCTGCGCGCCGAGAACGAGCGTCTGATCGCGCTCGTGCCCGACGTCCCGTCGACCTTCCCCGAGGAGCCGGCCGTTCCTGCCGAACCTGCAACGCCCGTCGAGGAGTCGGTGACCGGCGAGTCGCCCAAGGGTCGTCAGCGTCGCTCCGCGGCCGCGGCCGCCGAGCCGAAGGCGGACTGACCGTGGCCACGGACCCGGCCTGGCCGATCACGGGTGCGATGGTCGCGGCGGACATGTCGTGGCCGCCCTCACGCGTGGGCGAGCTCGAGCAGTACGTGGCCGCCGCGGTCTCCAAGATCGAGGTCAAGGTCGGGCCGTGGCACGGGCAAGAGCTCACGCACACGGTCACGGCGGTGACGGTCCGTCCAGCGATCGTCCTGCCGTGGCCATGCGCGAGCATCGACAGCGTCACCGTGGACGGTGCGCCCCTCACCCCGTTGACAGCAGACCCCGAGGCCAGCCTGGTCTACGGGCCGCTCGGGCCGGGGCGCATCGTCGTGACCGCGACCGCGCGGCCGCCCGGCACGGTGCCGCCTGAGGTGATTCTCGCCGGGCAGCGCCTCGCGGCATTCCTCGCCGGACCGACGAAGCTCGGCCCCAAGCGGCCCGGTGCCGCCGGCAGCAACGAGCGCGACGTCGACGTCCTGGCCGGGTTCGCCCTGCCGCGTCAGGTGTCCGAGCTCATCAAGGACTACGTGCTGCCCGGGGCGTTCGCATGACGACCGGTGTCGGCATGTACCGCTCGATCGGTGCAGCGAGCTCACGCGTCAAGGCCGCCCTGCACGAACAGATCACCGCGGCGCTCGCGGCCGCGGACGAGACCGAGGTCGACATCGCGTTCGGGTTCCGGTGGCCGGCGCAGTACCCCGACGAGGTCGCGGTGACCGCGGTGCGCGCCACCGACGTCGGTGAGGGGACAGTCAGCCCCGAACGTCGCCGGCAGGTGCTGGTCAGCGTCGATGTCTCGATCGTGTCCTTCCGTGTGACCGACGACGAGCGGGTACCGCACGAGCGGGCCTATGGCCTGTTGGACGTGATCGACGCGCATCTGCGCGAGGGCCCCACACTCGGCGGCGCCGCGCTGTGGTGCATGTCCGATGACCTCGCGTCGGACGGCGCGACGCACGAAGAGGAATCCGAAGAAGGACGCATCTGCGAGGTCTCTGTGACGTTCGCAGCCCGCGTGATCGTGACGAGATGAGGAGGACCGACGTGGCGAAGTTCAAGAACGTGAGCCCGCTCGGCGCGCTCGACCTGGCCCTGGTGGGCAGGGTCGTCGCGCCCGGCGAGGTGGTCGAGGTGAGCGCCGCCCAGGCGCGCCACCTCGAGGGGCAGGCCGACTGGCAGGAGGTCCTGCCTAAGCGGGGCGGGCGCAAGCCATCGAGGCCGGACGAGGCCGGCGCGGTGGGCGCCGGCGACGACGAGGGAGAGGAGCAGCCCGATGGGACTGCAGAGTGACTACACGGTCGGGCTCGCGCGCGAGACGACCTACGGCACGGTCGCCGTGCCGACGAGGTTCTTCGAGGCCGAGGCCGACCTCAAGGAGAAGCCCGAGACGAAGCAGGGCGCGGGCATGCGCCCCGGTAACCGGGTGGCGCGTGCTGCGCGGCGCACGGTCGTCAAGCGGGCCACGGAGGGGAAGGTCACCCTCGACGCCTCCACGCGCGGTCTGGGGTACCTCCTGGCCGCGTTCTTCGGCGTCTCCACGAGCACCGAAACCGCCCCGTCCTCGGGCATCTTCCAGCAGGTCCACACGCTCAAGCGCGACGATTTCGGTCCGTCGTACACGATCCAGCAGGGTATCCCGCGACTGGGGTCCTCGACGACGGACGCGTTCACCTACACCGGCGCACAGTGCTCGACGCTCGCGATCGAGGCGAAGGATGCCTCGATCGTCACCGTGACCACCGAGTGGGTTGCGCGCGAGCTCACGCTGACCCAGCCCTACGCGGCCCCTTCCTACCCGGCGGCCGAGGACCTGCTGACGTTCGTCCATGGAGGGCTGTACGTGGGCGGCGACGCTTTCACCGCGCCGACGGCCACGGCGCCGGCCACGGCCGGCACCCCGCTGGCAACGGTCCGTTCCGCCTCGGTCGAGCTCGACAACGGCCTCGACGAGAACGGGTTCAACCTCGGCGGCGGCGGCCGGCGCACCCGGCCCGCGGCCTACACCGGCGGCAAGGATGACGCAGTCTCCGGCTCGTTCGAGATCGAGTACACCGGGCGCGACCTGGTCGACGCCTACCTCGACCAGGAGCAGCTCACCATGCTGCTGCAGTTCGAGGGCCCCGCGGAGATCGCTACCGGCGTCAAGCCTCTCCTGCAGATCGCGGTGCCCGCAATCTTCCTCGACGGGGACCTGCCGACTGGCAACGGCGGCGACGTCATCACCGTCTCGCACGACTGGACCGGCCTGCAGGGCGCCGGCCCTGAGCCGGTATACGCCGTGTACCGGACGCTCGACACGGCGGTCTGACCCGTGGCGCCGGGCGGCGGGCCAGAGATTGAGCTCGACACCTCGAACGTCCGCGACGTCGTAGCGGCGGTCAAAGAGTTCTCTCCGGCCCTCGCCCGGCGTCTACGCAGGGACCTGCGCTCGACCGGCGACGAGATCATCGCCGGTCAGAAGGCGATCCTTGCGGGCCCCCTGCCGGGCTCCGTCGCCGTCACCGGCCGCAGGACCCGACTGGTCACTCCCAGTGACGGGCGACGCGCGTACCTGCGCACCGTGAACGTCTACGAGGAGCGCGAGCGCACTGCCCGCGACCGCAAGAAGGGCATGCGCCGCAAGATCGCGGCCGGCCTCAAGACCCGCGTCGTGACGGGCAAGACCCGGCAGGGCGTGAGCGTGCGAACCACGCGCTCGATCTCCGGGCCCATGGCCAACACCTGGCAGGCGAAGCGGTTTCGTCACCCGGTGTTCTCCCACGCGGGCTCGACGTTCGTCGACCAGGCCGGGCAGCCCTACTTCTGGGGGCCGGCCGTCGCCGGGCGCGAGCGCGCAGTACAGCAGATCGACGCCGCGATCGCCGCGGCGCTCGCAGAGATGGAATGACGAGAGGACGACCAGTGCGCATCATCATCAACGGCGAAGAGCTCGAGGGGAAGATCATCAACACCGCCTCGACCAGGGCGGTCCAGGCGCTGCAGCGTGCGACCGGTCTGAAGATGTCCGAGCTCATCGCGAAGGCCAACGACACCGACGCTCTGGACAGTGAGCTGTGGAACCTCAAGGCGTGCGAGTTCCTGACCGAGCACTCGCGCGGACGGTGCGTGAGTTGGGACAAGGTCTGGGACCGTCCCATTCCGCAGGTGCTCCCCGACGAGATCGACGAGCGCCGGGCCGCGGAGGCCGGCGAGACCGACGAGGGCCCTACCCGAGCGCGGACGGGTTCCCCGGCAGACGCCGCACCCGCCGCGCACGCACCCAAGGGCAAGACCCGAAAGTCGAGCGGCTCCTCGAAGAAGAACCGTGGCTCGAAGACCAGGTCCGATCCCGCCTCCTGAACCTCCTCGATCTCTTCCCCGGGATGACTCCACCTGTCGTGGCGGATCTCGAGCTGCACGCCTGGTTTGCCACGGCGCTCGCGGTGGACGAACACGTCGCGCAGGTGAAGAAGGTGGCACAGGCCAGCGCCCGGCGGGCGCGGACGGGCAGACGACGACGCTGAGGGGCGGTGCACGGTGAGCAAGGGCAAGGACTTCGTCGTCAACATCATTGGTGACACGGGTGGTGTCGACAAGGCGTTCGAGACGTTCAAGGACAACGCGGGCAAGGCCGCGGTCGGGGCAGCTGCGGCGTTCGCCGCCGTCAAGGTTGGTGAGGCGCTGGCCGCTGGTCTGGACGCTGGCGCGCTCGAGGACAAGGTCGCCGCCTCGCTCGGCGCCTCGGCCGCCGAGGCCGAGCGGTGGGGAGATGCAGCAGCCGGCGCCTACCGCGCCGGGTGGGGCGAGACGATGGAGGACGCCTCGGCCGCGGTCGAGAACGTCGTCGGCAACATCTCCTCGATGCGCACGGCGGGCGGGGCTGACATCGAGGCCACGACCTCGAAGGCCCTCGCCCTGGCGCAGGCGATGGACGTCGACGTTGCCGAGTCGACGAAGGCCGCGGGCATCCTCATCTCGAACGGTCTCGCGCCAGACGCGAACGCCGCGTTCGACCTCATCACCGCGGGCCTGCAGAAGGTCCCGACCGCGATGCGCGGCGAAGCCCTCGACGCCATGTCCGAGTACTCGGTGAACTTCGCGAACCTCGGGATCTCCGGTGACGAGGCGATGGGCATGCTCGCCGGGTCGGCCGGCATCAGCTCGATCGCGCTCGACAAGACCGGCGACGCGATCAAGGAGTTCACGATCCTGAGCCAGGACACTGCCCGCATGGGTCCGGTGTTCGAGCAGCTGGGCCTCGACGCGCAGTCCATGTCGACTGCGATCGCGGGCGGCGGCGAGGGCGCGAAGGCCGCGTTCGGTCAGATCGTCACCGGGCTGCAGGGCATCACGGACCCGTCCGCGAAGGCCCAGGCCGCGATCGCGCTCTTCGGGTCGCCAGTCGAGGATCTCGGCATCAACGAGATCCCGGCGTTCGTCGACGCTCTCGCTTCCGCCTCCACCGGCCTCGGTGACACGAGCGGCGCGGCGGACGCCATGGCTACGACCTTGTCGAGCAATCCGAAGGCTTCGGTCGAGTCGATGCGGCGGTCCTTCGAGGGCTGGCAGCAGGATCTCGTTGAACTGCCCGGACCGCTCGGTACCGCCGCAGTCGCGACCCAAGCATTCGGTGCTGACGCACTCGCCCTCGGCAGCAGCGTCGCGATGGGCATCCTCGCACTGTCGCAGATGAACGTCGCGGCTGGCATCGCCAAGGCAGGGCAACTGGCGGGCGCGGTCGCGACCGGTGTCTCGACGGCCGCGCAGTGGGCATGGAACGCGGCCCTGTCCGCGAACCCGATCGGCATCGTCGTGGTGGCGATCGCCGCCTTGGTCGCTGGCCTGGTGTGGTTCTTCACGCAGACCGAGGCCGGCAAGGCGGTCGTCACGGCGGTCTGGGGCGGGATCCAGTCCGCGATCGGCGGTGTCACGGGCTGGTGGACGAACACCGCGCAGCCTGCCCTGGCGGCCGGGTGGAACGCGATAAGCGGGTTCTTCCGGGCCGGCGGCCAGGTCGTCGGGTCGGTCATGTCCGGTGCGCTCGCGATCATCACGAAGGTCTGGTCGTACTCCCCGATCGGTCTGATCACCGGCAACTGGGACTCGATCATGGGGTTCTTCAAGGGCATCCCAGGCAAGGTCGGCACCGCGCTCGGTGGCGTCGGCGACGCGATCAAGGGCGCGTTCAAGGGCCCGTTCAACGCGGTCGCCGGCTTCTGGAACCGCTCGATCGGCAACCTCCACTTCGAGGTGCCCGACTGGGTGCCAGGCGTGGGCGGCAAGGGGTTCTCCTTCCCGAAGATCCCGATGCTCGCATCCGGCGCCGTCGTGACCAGCGCGACCCTCGCCATGATCGGCGAGGGCCGCGAGCCCGAGGCGGTCCTGCCGCTCTCGCGCCTCGACGCGATGCTCGACAACACCAACCCCCAGGGCCGGGCCGGCAACAGCAACGGCGGCCCGCTCGTGCACATCAACACGTACAACGCCGGCCCGGCGTCCTCGAGCGAGGTCGCCCGCGATCTTGCCTGGCAGATGGGACGGTGACCATGATCGAGATGCTCACAGCCGCGATGTCCCTGCGGGCAGCACCCCCCGAGCTGAGCCCCTGGCAGGCCCAGCTCGGGGACCTGCTCCTAGGTCCCGGCACCCCCTACGACATCACCCACCTGTCCGGCCTCGACGAGCTCCCCCCGATGCGCACCTCGGACGAAGAGCGCCCCTGGGCTGACGGCGAGTTCGACGGCGACGACTGGGCTGCGGCCCGCCCGATCGGGCTCGGCCTCGAGATCATGGCCGACGACGAGACCGGCGTGACCTACGACCAGGCGCTCGCGGCCCTGCGCGCGGTCATGGTGCCCACTCGCGGCGACCTGGTGTCGCTGTGGGTGCAGCTGCCCTCGCGCGCGGTCCTGCGGTGGGATGTGAAGGTTCGCCGGCACCGCATCATGACCGATGCGTCCTACGAGATGGGTCTCGCGGTCGCCGAGGCGGAGCTCTACGCCCCCGACCCGGTCGGGTACGGGGCGGAGGTCACGGCCTCGACTGGGTTTCGGGCCATGACTGGCGGGCTCGAGTTCGACCTGTTCACTGACGGCACGAGCGATACCGGCTTCCTCGAGTTCGGTGAGGCGGGGTCGACGGGGCGTGTGGAGCTGTCCAACCCGGGCACGGCCGAGACGTGGCCCGTGTACGTAGTGGCTGGGCCGTCGCCGGCGTTCGAGATCCTCGACGTGACCACTGGTCGGCACCTGCAGTACACCGACGAGGTGCCGGCGGGCTCGAGCGTCTCGCTCGACTCGGCGACCGGGCTCGTCCTGCTCGACCAGGTCGCCGACCGGTCCGGTGCCTTGGTGCGCCGAGAGTGGTCGTCGATCCCCCCGGCCTCGACGTCCTCGGTGATGTTTCTACCGCTGGGCCCGGCCTCACCGGCGGCGACGCTGACGGTGACCTGCTCCCCGGGATGGTGGTGAGCACGTGCTGTCAGTGATTGCGGGAGAGCTTCGCACCGGCAAAGTCCTGGCGACGCTCCCGGCCACCGGGGCGGGGTGGTCGATGGCACTCAACGACGCGGGCACGGTCGAGGCGACGGTGCCCCTGCGGGCCCGGGACGTCCGCGCACGCCGCGACCTGCTGTCCTACCTCGAGCCCACGCGATGCTTCCTGGGGGTCGTCGCAGACGGCGAGCACGTGCTCGAGGCCGGCCCCATCTGGAAGCACTCCTTCGACGACGCGGACGGGAACCTCAAGGTTGGCGGGGCCGGGCTGCTGTCCCTGTTCGACCACCGCAAGGTCCTCAAGGTCCTGGACCCAGGCGAGCGCGTGCAGGACACCGCCGTCACGTTCAGCGGGCTCTCGCTCGGCACGATCGCCAAGCGGCTTGTGCAGCTCGCGATGTCCCACGCCGGCGGGTCTCTGCCGATCATCTTGCCCAACGACGAGGCCGGCGCCGCCGAGCGCACCTACCCCGGTTTCGAGCTCGGATGGGTCGGTGAGCGGATCCAACAGCTCGCCGACGTGATCGGCGGTCCCGACGTCGCGCTACAACCACGCTTCACCACCGACCGCACCCACGTTGAATGGGTCCTGCGCACCGGCACCACGGCCGCGCCGCTGCTCACCCAGTCCGGCGCCGACTGGCAGTGGGACCGAGGCGTGGCCCGCGGGGGCCTGACCGGTATCAGCGTCGACGTCGACGCCACCCGCATGGGTTCCCGGTCTTGGGCGATCGGTGCCGGCATGGAGAGCGCCCTCATGCTCGCCACCCGCACCGACCCGGCCATGCTCGCCGCGGGCTACCCGCTCCTGGACGTCGAGTCCTCCCACACCTCGGTAACCGAGCAGTCCACACTCGAGGACCACGCCACCGCCCTGGCCGAGATCTCTCGGCGGCCGTGGCAGACCTGGGGGCTCAAGGTGCGGGCCGACCAGCAACCTCGCCTCGGCAGCTATCGGCCGGGCGACTGGTCGCAGGTACACGTGCCGGACGCGCACGTCTACTTGACCCCCGGTGCCTACCGGACCCGGATCCTGGCGATCTCCGGAGACCTGACGCTCAAGGTGAGTCTCAAGCTCGCCCCGACGATGGAGGCCCGGTGAGCACGAGCGACGAGCAGGGATGGAAGGGGCGGGGGCGCGAGTCGGCGCAGCCCATGGGTCAGCTAATCGACCACATTCGTAGGCTCGGCGAGCGACTGCGCGCCCTCGAGTCCTCGTCGGCGCTGCAGTCCGCGGCGATCAGCCGCGGCGGCCTGGTCATCCAGGACGGCGGCGGCCTGACCGTGCGTGACGGCGGCGCGATCCGAGCGGAGTATCCCGACGGCTCCCCAGCGATTCACTTCGGCCCGCTGCACACCGGTGCCGGCGTACCGGACGGGGTTGGCCTGCACGTGCAGGCACCCGACGACGGGACCGGCGGCGCTGGACAGGGCGACGATGTCTTTCGCGCCAAGGTCTTCCCCGACGGCACGACGGCGGTCATCCTCGGCCAGACCGACAACGCGATCGGGCGCCTGTGGGGGCGCCTGGGGTACGTCTGGCTGCAGGCCGAGACCGACATCAACCTCGAGGCCCCCGCGGGATGGGGCGTCCTGCGGGGTGCGAACGCGTGGCTCGAGGCGAAGGCCGGCACCGCGACCGTCAAGGGATCGGCCGGGATCGCCGTCGAGTCCGGCGGGCAGATCCAGCTCAAGTCCGCGACCGGCCTCGTCTTCGTCGACCACACGACGACCAGCGCGGCAGCGAACTGCTATATCGCCGCCACTGGGGCGATCATGCGCTCGACGTCCTCCCGGCGGTACAAGTGCGAGGTCGAGGACGCCGTCGTCGACGTCGACGCGGTCCTCGCGCTGCGCCCGCGCACCTGGCGTGACCGGGCCGAGGTGGACGACAACCCGGAAACCACAACCCGCTACGTCGGATTCATCGCCGAAGAGCTCGACGACCTGGGCCTACGCGACTACGTCATCTACGACGACCAGGGCGACCCCGAAGCGATCGCCTACGACCGGCTCACCGCAGCCCTCGTCCCGGCCCTGCGACAACAGCAGAACCAGATCACAGACCTGCAGGCCCAGGTCGACGAGCTCCGCAAACTCATCACACCGAAGGAGACACTCTGATGCCCCTATTCCGCGGCCTCTTCGTCCGCAAGGACAGCGCCCGGGGCACGACACCTGTCGAGGCACGCAAGGCGCTCGCGGGCATGGTCGCCCCGCTCGGCGCCGTCGGTGCACGCCCTGGCCTGCTTTCCGGTGGCAACGTCACCGGCACGGCAGGGTGGGCGTACTCCGTGCCCGCATTCCACGCGGTGCTCACGCGCGGCGCCGCCGACGGCGTGGTCCTGATGGGCAACGACGGCCCGGTCACCGCGCCCACCGACCCGTCGCCGACGACCGGGGCGCGCATCGACATCGTGTACGTGCGGCATGCCGACGTCGACGCCGGCGACCCGACGTCCGCGCCCGCGGTCGACGTCGCCAGGGGTGCTGCTTCGGGGTCGCCGCAACCGCCCTCTCTGCCGGCCGGGGCGCTCGAGCTCGCTCGCGCGACGGTCGCTGCGACGGCACTCTCGACCCAGCACGCCGGGGTCACGATCACCCAGAGCGCGCTGCGAACAGCGCTGCGTGGGACACCGGTCCCAGTGCGAGACGCGGCCGAGCGCGACGCATACCGGTCCGCACATCTCGCGGCCGGGGGGGCGCTGTCCGTTCGTGCCCCGCTTTCGGTCGTCCGTGACGACACCGGGGTCGTCGAGACCACCAGCGGTGCGGGCTGGGTTTCGTGGCCTCATGGCGGCCTCACGCGCAGATTCAGCCGGGCGGCAACCTCGGATGCCCAGGTCTCCTCGGGCGGGCTCATCGGCCTCACGGGCGGGACGATCGAAGGGGCTCGTGCCGGGGTCTGGAGGATCAGCGGCCGCGCCAGCCTCTACACCAGCGGCTCGAGCTGTGTCGGCGCGGCCTACGTTGAGTGGGCATCGGGCGGCGGGGCGCCCTCGCACGAGTTCGCCCGGTGGGATCTACCGAACACGGGCGGAACCTATCCGCTGTCGCCGTGCGTGGAGCGCACGATCGTCCACCCAGGGGGCGACCTCATGATCGGCGTCGGCTATCGCCGTGACGTCGGTGCCTTCTGGGTCACCGGCGCCAGCTCCGGCCTGACGGTCGTCGAGGCGACCTATCTTGGCCTGGGAGTGTGATGACACCACCTCCCGCAGGCACCCCGTGGTGGGCGTGGCTGCTCGCCGTCTGGTACCGGGACCTGTGATGAGCGACGCCGTCGTGATCCAACTCATCGCGACCGCGGGGCTGATCCTGGTCGCGGCCCTTGGGAAGGTCAAGCTTGACCGGATCGGGCGCGACGCACGCGAGGCGCGCGAGCAGACCGCGAACGAGCACGCGGACGCCGAGTACCCGAACCTGCGCGACGAACTCACTGCCATGCGTGGCGACCTGTCTGCCGGCCTCGACCGCCTCGAGGCTGGGCAGAAGCGCCACGACGGGGAGATCGGCGGGATCCGTCACACCCAGCGTCAGCAGACCGACGCCCTGGCCCGACTCGACGAACGCATGGAAGGCCGCGACGCCGAGCAGCGCCGCGAGCACGCCGTCCTGGCCAAGAGACTCGACGACCACCTCACCGTCGCCGACTGATCACACCATCCACGGGCCCTGACACGCACCGCGTCGGGGCCCTTCGTCATGCCAGGAGGCACCAGATGGCTACCTACCCGAACGGCGAGATCCCCGACAAGGCGCTGACTCGAACCTCGACTGGGCACCTGCTTCGAGCCGACGCCGCGGCGGCGTTCGAGGCTCTCGCCGCGGCGTTCGCCCGGGAGTTCGGCAAGCCGCTGCTGGTCACCGACGCGTACCGACCCAAGTGGGGCACGAACGGTCAGGTCGAGATCTTCGAGGACCGCTACCCGCACCCGACCTACCAGGGCATCAACGACCAACGCGGCCCATGGAAGGGCAAGCGATGGTGGCGGCGCAAGAACACCGCAGCCGCCGCCGTGCCCGGCACCTCCAACCACGGGTGGGGCCTGGCCCTCGACCTCGGCTCGAACGTCAACAACCTCGGCACCCGCGAGCAGCTGTGGCTCGTGGCGAACGGCCCCCGCTTCGGGTGGGTCTGGCCCACCTGGGCCCGCAAGATCCCCACGCTCGAGCCCTGGCACTACGAGTTCATCGGCACCGTCAGCTTCCCGATCGGCGGCAGCACGGCCGGCTCCATCACCAGCCCGACCATCCCCGGCGCACCTGCGCCCATCGAGGAGGAGGACGACACCATGCTCGTCATCGCACGCACCAAGGCCGACCCGCAGGTCTGGATCGGCGACGGCATCACCCGCCGCCGCATCGCCACCCAGGACACCCTCAAGAACATCCAGTGGCTCGCCACCAACGGCCTCCTGCGGGTCGCGAAGGCAGGCGCGGTCCAGACGATCGAGGACCTCTGGGTGCTCGGGCACCCGATCGCCGACGACCTCTCCACCGTCCAGAGCGCCGTGGCCGCCGTGCCCGGCGCCGTGTGGGGACACCGTCTCGAACACACCCTCGCCAAGGGCCCCACCGGCAAGCCCGCGACCGTGGCCGCCGGCGACCTCCTGCGCTACGAACCCGCGGAGCAGGACGCCACCCGCAAGGTCACCGCCGAGCTCGTCGCCGCGATCCCCGGCGTCGACCCCGCGGCCGTCTCCGCGGCCGTCAACCAGGCCCTCTCGGGCCTGTCCATCACCCTGACCACCAAGGGAGCCCCCGCATGAGCACCCCGACGTCTCCGATCTCCGACCGCGCCGTGTCCTACCTGCGCACCGTCGTGCCCGTCCTGTGGGGCTCGGCCGTCGCGTGGCTGCTCACGGTCGTGGTCCTGCCCGCCGAGGTCACCGACCTCCTGACTTCCGACCTCGCGATCACCGCCATCACGGCCCTGGTCGTCGGCGCCTGGTACATCGCCTGGCGCTGGGCCGAGCCACACATCCCCGACTGGCTCACCCGACTCGTCCTCGGCTCCGCCCAGACCCCGATCTACGCCCGCCACGCCAAGATCGGCACCCTCGAGTACATGCCCCCGACGTCCGGCACCCCACCCGGCGTGCTCGAGCGAGGCGACCACGTCACCATCACGGCCACCGGCCAGCGCGGCAAGGTCTTCTATGTCGAGCAGCGCGAGGACGGTTGGCACTACGGCATCCGGCTGGACGGCTCCGACCTGGTCGCAATGTTCCGCCCGGACGACCTCGCCTGACCTGCGCACGACGTAGCCCCGCCCTCCCTCGGGCGGATTCCAGCGGTGGTCGCAACACGTTCGGCGTTGATGGTACGGGCCCGGCCGCTCTAGCGGCCGGGCCCGTACTGTTCACAGGAGTGAT